>CAZFYZ010000036.1:19922-31343 GCA_964523735.1 uncultured bacterium
GGCACTGTGGTCCACATCTGCTCGGGTATATCGGCCCTATGCTGCGCAATCGTACTGGGGCGGCGAAAGGGCTTCGGCCGTGAGGAGTTCAAGCCTCACAACCTGACCATGACCCTCATCGGTACTGCCTTGCTCTGGTTTGGCTGGTTTGGATTCAACGCGGGAAGCGCCCTATCGGCGAACGGCCTTGCGGCGAGCGCCTTCGTGGTGACGAACACTGCGGCGGCCGCGGCGGCGATCTCCTGGCTGATCATCGAGTGGCTGCATAGGGGCAAACCGACGGCCCTTGGAGCGGCCTCCGGGGCTGTGGCCGGGCTGGTCGCTATCACACCAGCCTCGGGCTTCGTTGGACCGATGGCTGCCCTGGCGATCGGCGCGCTTGTGAGCCTCTTCTGCTATCTTGCTATCACGATGAAGAGCAGGCTCGGCTACGATGACTCTCTGGACGTGTTCGGCGTCCACGGCGTCGGCGGGACCTGGGGAGCCATTGCGACTGGTCTGTTCGCGTCGGTCGCCATCAACTCAGCGGGAGCCAACGGCCTCTTTCACGGTAACGCAATGCTTCTTGGCAAGCAGCTGGTCGCCATCACTTCCGTTGCAGTCTATGCTTTTGGCCTGACATTCGTCATACTCAAGGTCATTGGCGCAATCACCCCGCTTCGCCTGGACAAAGAAGACGAGGACACTGGACTCGATCTCAGCCAGCACGGTGAGGCAGGCTACATCTTCTGATCCCAATGTTTCTATGGCGCACTGTTCGGGTCGCCATTCTGGAGGATACTATGACGAAAGTAGAAGCGGTAATTCGCCCCGGCAAGCTGGACGATGTGAAAGACGCCCTGGATGCTCTGGGAATCAAGGGCATTACAGTCATCAACGTGATGGGCGCTGGCAAACAACGCGGCAGGACGCAGTACTACCGGGGACAGGAATACGTGGTGAATCTGCTCGACAAAACCAAGATCGAGACCGTTGTGGCGGATTTTCAGGTCGACGACGTCGTCAACGCGATAAGAGAGGCCGCAGTCACTGGCGAAATAGGCGACGGTAAGATATTCCTCACAAAGGTGGAGGACGTCATTCGCATACGAACCGGAGAGCGTGGGGAGACGGCGCTGTAGTGTCTGCCTCGGACGAATCCATATTCGCCGGATGCGGCAGGGCTGCGCAGCTATCCGAGGCCTATCTCAGGGGCCGCGAGTCTGTCGCATCCCGTGCCGCGTCCCTGTGTGGAAGCGAGGTGACTCGCGCCTACAGCGATCTCACGGACGGCCTTGTGGCGCGCATTCACCAGATCGCCGAAGAGGAAGCCGGTACCCGACAGGGGCGATGTGACCTCGTGATCTGCGCCTTAGGTGGGTATGGCCGCCGCGAGATGGCGCCTTATTCCGACGTTGACGTGTCGTTCATAGTCGGAGCGGAAGAGGACGATGAGATCGACAGGATCGTCAAGCGCGCCTTTCGTCTGCTGATGGACGTCCTCGAGGCATCCGGCATCAGTGTTGGCTACTCCTACAGACGCGCTGACGAGGTGGACAATCTGCCGCTGGACACCCAGACAGCCCTGCTGGACGCCAGACGGATCACCGGCAGCAGAGCGCTCTACTCCGCCTTCAGCATGTCCTTGCGTAAGGCGATTGCGCCGGCGATCTTTGTGGCCGGCCATATGAATGCCCGCGATGATTCGGGCACGCCATTCACTGTCGAACCTGACCTCAAGGAAGGCAGTGGCGGACTGCGCGATTTGCACCGGATGAGGTGGATTGCTCAGGTTGCCCTGGGCTCTGAAAGCGAATCGGTCTGGGACGGACTCAGGGCACGCGGGATACTCTGCGATAAAGTCATCGCCCAGATGCACGACGCCGCGGAGTTCATAACCCGAGTCAGAAACGCCCTGCACACGCTCTCCGGGCGGCAGATGGACACCATTGTCGTTGCGCGCCACGAGCAGGTTGCGGATTACCTCGGAATCGCGACTGGCCAGGAGATGATCGCTCGTTACTACGCGCATGCACACCTCATGAGAAGAGTCTATCACAGGGTTAGCTCCGCTTGCATTCGTGTTGACCTGGAGGTAGAGCCCGGCATCGTTGCACGAGAGGGCCGGATCCACATCCTGGACGTTGATCTGCCGAGGCGAGATCCCTCAGCCATACTGCGGGCGATCCGCCACGCTCAAACCCTGAACCTTGAGGTCGCGCCCGGTAGTGGCGATCTCCTTACTGAGTCTGTGGCTGGCTACCAGCCAACCGCGGAGGCAAGTCAGCTCTTCCTCGACATCCTTTCCGGGGTGGGGGCCGGGAAGGCTCTTCGCCTGATGATGGACCTTGGTATCCTGCAAGGCATCGTTCGCCAGTTCGGGGAGCTTATGTATCTGATTCCAGGCGACGCCGTGCACAGGTTCACAGTCGGCGAACACAGCCTTCGCGCTGTTGAGTATATAGAGAGCCTCCTCGGCGAGTCCGATGCCGGTGCGACAGCCAATGGTGGTTACTTCGCTGATGTGCTCTCCCGCGTGCAGCACTTTGAGGTTCTGTTTCTGGCAACTCTCCTGCATGACGTTGGCAAGCTGGACTCCAGCCGGGATCACTCCAAGACTGGGGCTTTCCGTGCCGCAAAGCTAGCCAGGGCTCTCGGTATGCCTGTAGAGGCCTGCTCCAAAGTGGAGTTCCTGGTAAGGCATCACTTGCGCATGGCGGAGACGGCCAGGCTGCGCGACCTGCATCAGCCGAAGACCATCCGCGATTTCGTTGCAGTTGTCCGTGATCCGCACCTATTGGATATGCTGCTGCTCTTGACTGTTGCCGACTACGCGGCGCTCGGCGCGCACAACTGGAGCAGAGTTCAACTTCGCTTCCTGCTCGAGCTGCACGAGCGCGCGTGGGCCCTCATGCGATCACCTGATGCCTCAGGTCCTGACATCGTTAGGCATCGCGCCAGAGTTGGTCGAGAGCTCCGCCTTGCCAACCTGCCTGCCGATCTTGTCGATGAGCACTGCAGTTCGATGCCCGCCGCTTACCTTCTGAACACTCCTCCGGAGGAACTCGCCGTGCACATCGGTCACGTGCGCACAGTCAGAGAGGGCTCCCCGGTGGTTGAGGCGAGGGACGATCGCGGCGGCGAGTTTAGCGTTCTGACCGCTGTTGCGCCCGATCAGCCGGGCCTGCTCAGCCGGATCGCCGGAGTAATGCACGCTCTGAGCGTCGATATCCACGCCGCACAGGGCTTCACTCGCAGCTCGACTGATGAGATCGCCATCGACACCCTGTACATCGACTTCGAGGGCCGGCAGCTCGCCGAGACCAAGAAGTGGCAGGTTGAGGCCGAGCTTACCGCGGTACTCTCCGGGAAGTCATCTGTAGATGAGCTGCTGCACCGTTTTGGCAAGCGGCGACTCGAATCAGCCGATGGAGCCACTGTGACTGCTCTGGATAACCTTTCCGACCATGCCACAGTGATCGAGGTAAGAGCGACTGATCGTCTTGGTCTGCTTCACTATCTCACAGGACGCATATCGAGCGCGGGATGTGATATTCACAGTGCTCGAGTGGCAACCTGGGGGCACGAGGCCAGGGACGTGTTCTATGTGACGGACCGCCAGGGCGAGAAGTTGCGGCCAGAGCATATCGGTCTACTTCAGGCTGCTTTGCAGAACACCACACATACTGAAGGTATCTAGCCGTCTTTCGGCTAACCAATAGCCGGAGGGACGACTGTGAAACGTTCTGAGTATACTGCTGCACAGCAGCGCGCGATAGCGATACTCCAGCAGGCGCAGATCGCCATCACGCCTGAAGAGGCCCAGGGGCTGGAGGTCGCGGACTTTGGCCTCGGCAGGCTCGAATCCGAAGGGCTTGAGATCGTTGTCTACCAGAACAACGACCTCTACTGTGCTAAAGAGCTGATCATGTTCCCGGGGCAGACCTGTCCCGAGCACAAGCACCCGCCAGTTGCCGGCCGGCCTGGTAAGCAGGAAACATTCCGCTGCCGCAGAGGCGTAGTCTACCTGTATGTGTCAGGGCCGCCTGTCGCATCGCCCAAGGCCAAGCCGCCGACCGAGTTTTACACTGTCTTTCGGGAGATCGTGCTAGACCCCGGCGCGCAGTATACGCTGCCTCCAGAGACCCTGCACTGGTTCCAGGCCGGGCCTGAGGGCGCGATCGTGTCGGAGTTCTCATCACCAAGTACCGACGAGGCGGACATCTTCACAGACCCCAACATCAAGCGCATGCCCATCATAGAGGATTAGGCATCTCTCGGAGGACCTGTTCCCTTTGCCCAGAAGACTCTTGTTCGTGATTGGCGTAGAGATCGCACTCCTGTGTGGTGGCTACCTGTGGGCCAGCAGCGTCATAGCGCGAGGGTTCGGCCTACCCATGGACGATAGCTGGATCTACGCTGTCTTCGCGCGAAATCTGGCAGAGGGCAAAGGCCTCGTGTTCAATCCAGGCCAGCTCAGTTCGCCGACCGGCGTCTTGCACGGCCTGATGCTTGGTCTTCTGTATAGGGTGGGGCTATCCCCGTTAGCGTCTGCCATCGTCTCAGGAGTCGCGCTCCACTTCGCGGCAAGCGTTCTCGTCTACAAGACCGCGCGGCGGATCGAGTTGGACACCAGGGTGTCGGCGGCAGCAGCCATTGTGTTCGCTGCCGCTCCCCGGCTGATCTGGGGCTCGCTCAGCGGCATGGAGGTTCCTCTATACGTCTTTCTGGTCTCATTGGGCATATACTGGCAGGTCCGATGGAACTGGAACGACGGCGCTAGGGCCTACCTTGCAACGGCGGCCTTCGGTCTCGCGACGCTGGCGCGCCCTGAGTGTGGCGCGTTCCTTGGGGCATCCATCCTCGAACGTGGCATCAGCAGCCTCAGGCTAGGCGGTGACAAGAGCGGATTTCGCAGGTTCGCGAAGACTGTCCCTCTCCACCTGTTGGTCTATGCCGCTGTCGTTGCTCCCTGGGTTGCTTTCAATCTGTGGGCCACTGGCCACCCACTCCCGCCGGCTTTCTATGCCAAAGCCCGAACCTGCGCATCCGGCGAGGTAGTGTCAACGATCGGCGCCGCGATATCGGGGTTTGCGTCATACATAGGTCAGGCAGCGACTGTTCTCTTCCGAGACAACGCAATAGTGACCTTGTTGGCTGCTGTTGGTATAGCGCTTTCGTGGAAGTGGTCTTCTGTCATCTCACGCGCGTCCTCTCTGGTGTTGGCCGTGGCTATCTTGATCGTCCCAGGCGTGACCGGCGTCTTAGCGCACCACGAGGCGGGAGATCAGCAGCTGCTCACGCAGACGGGCCGATACAGCAGCTATCTTGTGCCTCTGGCGGTGATACTTGCGGGGATCGCTGTTGCCAGTCTGAAGCCTGCTGTGGAAAGACGGGGCTGGATGAAGCGGGGAGACGCCGTGTTTGCCTTCGTTCTGGCCTGCCTCATCCTCGCCGGGAATGGAAGAGCCGCGATCCGATACGCCCAGGACGTGAGCTGCATTGAGATGATGCAGGTTGCGCTTGGTAAATGGGCGGCTAAGCTGCCAACTGGCACTCTGTTGGCAGCTAACGACGTCGGCGCGATTCCCTACTTCTCGCGCCTCGAAGTCATCGACACTATGGGCGTCACTGACCCGTCGATCGTGCCCTACTTGCATAAGTATCCGGGGGAGCGAACGCGGGGCCTACTGGAGTACCTTGCCGAACGCAGGCCCGATTACCTGATCGTGTTCCCCACATGGTACCCCGAGGTAATCGATATGCACGACCTGCTGACACCCGTCAGAGGCGTCGGGCTCAACAGGAACACGATATGCGGCGATGACACGATGGTAGTCTACGCCGTTCACTGGCCGGAATCTGGAGGTCCGAACCGGACCCCTGAGGAATCTACCCTCAAGTAGATCCACAGCCGGCCAGAGTCAACACAAGCGCCGCCAAAGCGGCCAATCTGATCAGTAATCCGTATAGCGTCATCAGTACTGCCTCGCCTGCCGGGGACCGACTTCGCCCCGGATATGTCGATCCCCATGATGGTCTTGCTGCGGAAATGCCGATCCCTCCAAGGCTAACACAATCCCGTCTACGCCCAATTCCCGCAGATCCCTTGGGTGCACATCATGGCTTTATGCTGCGGGAATGCCTACCCGTCAAGGCCTGGCGAATCTTATCCACGGTCAATTCCCGCAGCACATCCTTTGCGTGCACACAATCGTTCATTCCACGCACGAGGCTGAATCAAACCCAACAGTGTGATTGGCACCTTCGACCTGAAGATGCGGGCACCGCCCTACGGCATCGCTCACCCTGTCAGGCATAGCGCAGCAAGAACTCCGGCGATCATCATTGCGTATGTCAACATTCTAGCCATCACACCTGCTCCCCCCGCAAATCACAGTACCGGGTTGTAAGACAGGTCCTACTTACCTGCGGGGAGCCTTGAGCCAAACCCGGCATTACGGCCGAATCGCCGTTGCAAATGCCCCCCCAATGTGGTAAGATACATTTGAGCAACATAATAGGACTCTTTTTAGAGCCCTGCAGTGTACGTGATTAGTCGAGGAAGTTTTGAGCCGACACTCAGAATTTCAGGTGCTCTGACTTGATTCGTCCAAGTGGCAGTCCCGAGCAATCGGGAAATCGCGAGGGCCATCAGGGAGCACCGCCCTGGTTCGCTAGGGTTCAAAAACTCGGTAGACACACGGCACAGGCGGGGCTCTGATTACGTGTCAGGTAGGTACAGGAGCCCGCCTCCCTAGGGAGGTGTTGGAAATGACACGCAGCGACATGACGGGGGCGATCGTTCGGATGAGAACCCGTGATGAATACGATGGGATGCTCGGCAAGGTATTGGGCGCGGAAGATGGTGGCGAGTTGCTCGTGGTCAAGCATCGGCCAATCAACTTTCCGCACCGGAGAAACACTACTCTCCACTGCTTCAGGAAGAA
The DNA here is from genome assembly GCA_964523735.1 of uncultured bacterium. Classification (GTDB taxonomy): domain Bacteria; phylum Armatimonadota; class UBA5829; order UBA5829; family UBA5829; genus CAZFYZ01. The sequence goes on from CAZFYZ010000036.1 coordinate 26,852, forward strand.
CGAGATCGAGGTAGTCAGGATATAGCCTGGCCTTGGATCTCTTGATATAAGGGAGCGCCCTGTTTGAGCGGGGCGCTCCCTTGCTGTACGCGAAGTTCTTGCTCGTTCTGGTCTGTATGCTACTTACCGACAGGCAGCTTTGGGCTGTTCTTGGACTGACCACGATCCATCGCCGCCTTCATGATCCGATAGACATCGGTATCATCGATCACGCCATTCTTGATGTAGCCATCCACTAGGTCAGTATCCTTGCCGGCAGCATAGAGGGGGACATTGGCAGCCGTGTGCCCACCGCTCGACGTCCACTTGGCCTCGGGAATCTCGCCTTTCCTGCAGGGCGACACCGACATCCCGCCTGTCTCATGGTCCGCAGTCAAGATAAGCAGTGTGTCCGGGTGCGAGCGCATCCACTTCAGGACCACGTCGGCGGCCTGAGCGAACTCCGCCGTTTCCGTCGCCACAACAGCGGCATTGTTCTCGTGCCCGCCGGAGTCGATCATGCCGCCTTCGATCATCACGAAGAAGCCCTCGGGACTCTTGTCGAGCAGGCTCAGCACCCGATCTGTCATCTGGCTCAGGCGAGGCTCCTTGCAGGTCAACCGTCTGTCAGCCTCCCGCGTCAGGGTGCCTCCGTTGAACAAGCCGATCGCCCGCCTTGCGCCGCGAGTGCGCAGGCCATTCATCCACGTAATATCCCGAACCACGTGATAACCCAGCGCCTCGGCCTTGGTCACCTGCTCAGCGGAGAAGTAGCCTGCCCCTCCTCTGTCAGGGTCACCCCCGCCAAAGATGAAGTCGGGCTGGGACGAGTCCAGATAGTCGTTTCCTATGCTGATATAGTTGCCTCGTGACGGCTCGTGTGCCCCAAACGCGGCCGGCGTCGCGTGGGTGATCATGACCGTGGTGACGAGTGCGGTCTTCTTGCCCTGCCTCTTGGCGTACTCGAGGATAGTCTCATATTCCACCCCGTCGGGAGACTGGGAGAGCATGCCGTTGTTCGTCTTGTAGCCCGTGGCCATCGTTGAGGCGGACGCTGCAGAGTCGGTTACATCTGCGTCGAGCGACCTTGTAGTAACCGAGCACTTGTAGTATGGCTGAAAGCTCAGCCCGTCGGCAGTGCCCGTCAGATAGTAGCTCCCGGCCTTCACCTGCTCAGGGCCCATCCCGTCGCCGATCAACAGAATGACGTTCTTTGCAGCGTTGGCATTGAGCGAGAGACAACAAAACAGAGCCGCCATGATTGCACGGCTCAGTATTCTGCGCATTGGTTGACTCCTTGCTTCCAGCTACATTCTTTGACGATTGTCTCCTAGCTGGGGTTGCACTTACCTCGGACCCTCGCGAAGGCATCCATCGCCTGCTCAATATCACCCGCCGTGTGCGCCGCCGATATCTGCACTCGAATCCGCGCTTTGCCCATCGGGACCACAGGATAGCTGAATCCGATCACGTAAATGCCTTCGTCCAAGAGCATCGACGCCATCTTCGTCGCCAGCGCGGCATCTCCAAGCATAATCGGCACTATGGGGTGGTCCCCGGGCGCGATGTCAAACCCGCGCTCGGCCATGCCCTTCCTGAAGAGCCTCGTGTTGCTCTCAAGCCTGTCCCGCAGCTCCGTCGATTCGCTCAGGATACCAAGCACAGCGAGACTCGTGGCGACCACGGCCGGCGCGACCGTATTGCTGAACAGATATGGCCGGGACCGCTGCCGCAGAAGCTCGATTATCTCCTTCCGGCCGCTCGTGTATCCACCTGAAGCCCCGCCCAGGGCTTTGCCAAACGTGCCGGTCAGGATATCCACCCGATTCGTGACCCCGCAGTATTCGTGGCTGCCTCTGCCAGTCGGGCCAAAGAACCCAACCGCGTGCGAGTCATCGACCATCACAACAGCATCATAGCGATCAGCCAGGTCGCAAATCCCCTCAAGCGGCGCGACTGTCCCGTCCATGGAGAACACGCCGTCAGTCGCAATCATCTTGAGCTTGCAGCCCGAAGCTTCTTTGAGCCTCTGTTCAAGTTCGTCCAAGCTTCTGTTGGCATACTTGAACCGCTGAGCTTTGCACAGCCTGATCCCATCGATGATACTCGCGTGGTTCAGTTCGTCGCTGATGATTGCGTCCTCAGGCCCAAGCAGCGTCTCAAAGAGACCGCCGTTCGCGTCGAAGCATGAGCTGTATAGGATTGTGTCATCTGTGCCAAGAAACTTGGACATCTCGTGCTCGAGGTTCTTGTGCAGTTCCTGAGTCCCGCAGATGAACCGCACACTCGAGAGGCCATATCCCCATCTGTCATAGCTCGCCTTGGCGGCAGCAATTACCCTGGGGTCATTCGCTAGCCCGAGGTAGTTGTTCGCACAGAAGTTCAGGACTTCTCGACCGCCGACGATCGCGATCCGCGATCCCTGCGGCGTCACGATTATCCGCTCTTCCTTATACAGCCCGGCCTCGCGTATCCCCCGAAGCTGCTCCTCAACATGCGCCTTCATCGACTTATACATGGGTCCGTTCCCTTCTTTCGCGCTTTCGCAGTTTCGCGTTTTCGCGATTAGGCTCCCTTCTCGCTCCAGTCCAGCACGACCTTTCCGGACATGCCCGAGCGCATAACCTCGAACGCCTTCTCGAACTCAGTGTAATGGAACCGGTGAGTGATAATCGGGGTGATATCCAACCCGCACTGAATCATCATGGTCATCTTGTACCACGTCTCGTACATCTCGCGACCGTAGATGCCCTTGATGAAGAGGCCGTTGAACACGACCAGGTTCCAATCGATCTCCATCTTCGGGAGAATCCCCAGCAGTGCTACCTTCCCGCCGTGGCACATATTCCTGAGCATCATCCGGAAAGCATCGGGGTTGCCGGACATCTCCATGCCAACGTCAAAGCCTTCCCTCATCCCGAGCTTCTCCTGGACAACACTGTTGACATCCTGCTCTGCGACATTGATAGCTAACGTCGCGCCCACCTTCTTCGCCAGATCGAGCCGGTATGGGTTGACGTCCGTCACAACGACATGCCGCGCCCGGCAGTGCCGCGCGATCGCGGTCGCCATCAAGCCAATAGGGCCAGCGCCGGTGATCAGGACATCCTCACCCAGCAGATCGAACGACAGAGCCGTATGCGTGGCATTGCCGAGAGGATCAAACGAGCTCAGTACTTCCTGTGGGATCGACGGGTCCGCGGCCCACACGTTAGTGACCGGCATCGCCAGATATTCGGCATACGCCCCGTTGCGATTGACGCCGATGCCGCTTGTGTTCGGACACAAATGCCGTCGTCCTGCCAGGCAGTTCCGGCAGCGTCCGCACACTACGTGCCCCTCGCCACTGACCAGGTCTCCCTTTGCGAAGTCATGCACGTTCGAGCCGATGGCCTCGATCACGCCTACAAACTCGTGCCCAATAGTCGTCCCGAGCTTGATCGTCTTCTGCGACCACGCATCCCAGTTCCAGATATGCACATCCGTCCCGCAGATGCTCGTCTTGAGTATCTTGATCAGGACGTCGTTGATGCCTATCTCGGGGACCGGCACATCCTCCAGCCACAGTCCCGGTTCTGCCTTTGACTTGACCAGTGCTTTCATATCGCCGCCTCGCTCGCCAGAATATCATAGCCCGGCAGTTCCGGGAATGGCGCGGTTGGCAGCATCTGATACCAATATGCAACTGACGCCAGATCGTCCTGCCTCGGCAGGAACCTCCGGTCGAGGCTGATCCCAAGGTCTTGAATCGTCACGCGTATATCCTCTTCAAATCTAACCGGGTCCATCAAGTGCCATCTGTACAGCCCGAACCTGGTCTGCGAGTCATACATCCCGTCCGGGCGTATCACCTGGCACAACCCTGAGTAGGGCGTCGTATGCTCCTGGTACTTCTCCTCGGCGCCGCTCTGCAGATAGGGATTCCCCCAGTTGAAGTCATACGACCCGCAGAAGTAATCCTCTGTGCCCGTGCCGCAGATCGTGGGGAACTCCTTGTCGCCGTCCAGGTAGAACTTGACCTCGCCCTCGCCCCACCAGCCGGTGTCATTCACCTGCCATGCCATATACGTGCCGACATACTGCCCGCGTCCCTTGACGCCATCCAGAATCGTGTAGACGTCCTTGTAGGGCACGTGCCTGACGCGCCTGAACTGAGCGTGGAAATAGGCCGCCTGCTCTGGGACATCAGTGAGCGTGTAGTCGATCTGATAGTAGAGCCTCATCGGCTCGTGGCCGATATACGTCGCGGTGATCTTGCAGGACTTCCTGAAAGGCATCTCCCAGTAGCAGTTGAACGCGGCCCCTGGGTTAACGCAGATCGGCAGCGACGACACCTGAGCGTATCTGCCCCATCCGCATGCGAAGAAGTCACCTATCGGGCATTCCACCGACGGCTGCTCCTGGTGGTCCCAGTATTATTAGATTCATCATAATTAGAGGTCCTCCGTGCATATTCCCTTCTATTTGAGGAACCCCTGGTAATTTCTCATAACCATATGTGATTCAAGTTGTT
>CAZFYZ010000037.1:0-6292 GCA_964523735.1 uncultured bacterium
GACCGAGAGAAGCGAGGCCTTCTTCGACCGATCTGCCCTCGCCCAGCGCAGAACCGAGACGGAGGTTGCGTGAAAGGCGGCTGGCGCAGGTAGCCATGAGATCGCCGAAACCTGAGAGGCCGGTGAACGTGCTCGGATCAGCGCCAAGGGCGGTACCAAGGCGCATCATCTCGCGGAGGCCGCGGGTAACGAGTGTGGCCTTGGTGTTGTCGCCGTAGCCCAGCCCATCGCAGATGCCAGCGCCGATGGCCAAAACGTTCTTCAGAGCGCCACCAAGCTCGACACCAGCACGGTCGGGATTCCGATAGACCCTCAGGCTGGGAGCGGACATGATCTCCTGCGCGGCGGCTGCTCTGTCCATATCAGGGCAGGCAACAACAGTGGCGGTGGGGACGCCATTGGCAAGCTCGACGGCTAGATTCGGACCTGAGAGGGCGACGCAGGCGTTGCCGATCTCCTCGCCCAGCTCCTCTCGAATGACCTGCGAACCAGTGAGGCCGGTCTCGCTCTCGAGACCTTTGCCCGCATTGATCAGAAGCAGGTCAGAAGCAAAGCGGCTCTTGAGCAGTCTGGCTACTTGTCGGACGCTGGTGGAGGGAATCGCCAGTACGAGCGCGTCGCGTCGACCGAGCGCATCATCAAGATCAGATGTGCTGGTGACGGAATCAGGCAGCTTCACGCCAGGCAGGTACCTTGCGTTCTCCCGATCGCGCGCGATGGCCTCGGCCTCCTCCGGGATCCCCCAGAGTTTGACCGAGTAGCCTTTCTTGCCGAGCAGGATGGCGAGCGCCGTGCCCCAGCTTCCTGATCCTAAGACGGCGAGCGCCGGGTGTTGGGTGTTGGGTGTAGGGTGTTGGGTCATGAGCTTGTTCAGGGTCGAGTTCGCCGGGTGAGCTATGAATTCCTTTCGACGATCAGCGGTTGAGGTAGATCCTGGGCACGCGCGGGGCGATGTTGCAGAGGAGTTCGTAGCTGATCGTCTGCGCCTTCTCCGCCACCACCGACAGGTTCAGGAAGTCGTGGCCGCCGCCATAGAGGATCACCTCATCGCCGACCTCGACACCCGGAACGTCCGTCACATCGATCATCGTCTGGTCCATGCAGACGCGTCCGACGATCCGCACGCGCGAGCCGCGCACGACGGCCTCGCCTTGGTTAGAGAGCAGCCGGGGATAGCCATCGCCGTAGCCGATAGGCAGCGTCGCCACCACGGACGGGCGGCTGAGTGTGTGCGTGCGGCCATAGCTGATACCCGTGCCTGGGGGAGACTGCTTAACGAACACCACGCGGGTCTTGAGCGTGAGCGCCTCTCGGACCTCGATCGACTTCCTGACTTCTGTCGATGGGTAGAGACCGTAGACCATAATGCCCGGGCGAACGGCGTCGAAGTCCCCCTCAGGGTACGCTAGAACCCCGCCGCTGTTAGACGCGTGGGCGAGAAATTGCATAGCGACTTCACGTCTGAGAGTCGCAATCAGCCGCTTGAAAACAGCTATCTGCCCGAGGGTGATCTCACCATCCGGTTCGTCCGCGCAGGGGAAGTGGGTAAAGACGCCCTCGATCGTGATGCCCGGCAGCGCCGCAACTTGTTGGATGAAGTCTACGGCTTCCTCGGGCTGGACCCCAATCCGGCCCATGCCGGTGTCGATCTTGATGTGGACAAGCCCCGGCTTGCGCTGTCTCTGGGCAGCTTCCGACAGCTTGAGAGCGAATGCCAGGTCGCAGCAGGTAGCTGAGACGCCGTACTCGACGATCCCTTCCGCGGCTTTCTGTTCAGAGCAGCCGAGGATCAGAATGGGCGACTCGATGTCTGCCACACGCAGCTCGATAGCTTCGTCGAGCCCGGCGACCCCGAGTGAGTGAGCGCCGGACTTCAGGCACGCGCGGCTGATCTCGACCGCGCCATGGCCGTAGCCGTTGGCCTTGACCGCGGGCATGATCTTTACACGCGGCCCAACTCGGGCGCGGATCGCTCTGATATTATCTCTAACCGCCGAGAGATCGACTTCGGCAATGGTAGGTCTCTTCATAGTAGACAGTAGATAGTAAACAGTAAACAGGGAACAGCGGGAACCGCACGCACTCGTGGTGGTTCCTTCTGTCTACTGTTTACTGTTCACTGTTTACTTCCCTTCCGCCACTACCTGGTTCTTCAGCACTCCAACATTCTCGACTTCGACTTCCATCACATCACCCGGGAATACGGGGGCGATGCCTTCCGGCGTGCCGGTCGAGATGATGTCGCCCGGGTAGAGCGTGCAGTAGCGCGAGATGTAGCTGATGATCTTAGGGATGCTGAATGTCATGTTGCGCGTGTTATCCTTCTGGCGAGTCTCGCCGTTAACTCGCAGTTCGACATCCAGCTCGACCGGATCGCTTATCTCGTCCGTCAATGTAATAAACGGTCCCATGGGGCAGAAGGTATCAATCCCCTTGCTGCGAAGCCAGGGGCGGCCGGCTTTCTTGTCCTCCGCCTGCAGATCGCGGGCGGTAACGTCGTTGAGGCAGGTGTAGCCGGCGACGTAGGACATTGCCTCGTCCTCGGGTATATCAGTGCCTGCCTTGCCGATCACTACTGCCAGCTCAGGCTCCGGGTCAACACGCGTTAGGAAGTTCTTGTAGACCACGTCGTCCTCCGGGCCGACCACAGAGGTCGAGGTCTTGAGGAAGACAGTCGGCTCAGCGGCTGGAGCGACGTTCATCTCCTTCGCGTGTGCAGGGTAATTGTGCCCGAGGGCATAGATAGCGCCGGGGCGCGAGATAGGAGCGACTATCGTGTAATCCTCAGCCTCGGAGAGCAAGTCGATGAGGCCGGTCGCATCCACGAACTCCTCGACATCCCGAAGCAGCTCGACATCGACCAGCCCGGCATCCAGCAGATCGAGCATATCGGTGACCATCGGCTCGTAGTCATTCGTCGCGACTGCGAAGATCGTGAGTGCCCGCGCCAGGTCGTAAGGTCCGTTCAGTTCATCCCGCCATATCCCGACGGATTCGGTGCCGTCTTCACGGCGGTAGCTAAGTAACTTCATTCATTCCTCCACTTGCGACTGATGCCCTCTCGTACACGCATCTCCAACTGTCAGACCGGGTAATTGGCTGCACGTTCAGTTGGTTACAGTCTGCAACCAGCTGAATCACCGCGGTCGTATATGAATGCGTGACACAATGTAACGCATGCTGAACGCTCGGGCGCATCGCTTGAATGCTTTGCCGGTACCCGTGAGGAAGTCGCCGCCGAACCTCTCAAGGTCGTCTCTCAGATGGCGGAATCCATCTAATGGATCATCTGAGAAGCCCGGATACTGGCATACTTCATCCACGCCCAGCATCCTCATATACGTCTGGTGATCGAGCACCGATCGGCCGATGTGGTAGGTAACAAGCCCCAGCGAGTATCGGAAATGCAGCTCAAGCACCCTGTTGGACTTGCGATAACTTCCAGAGGCAAAACTGCCACCGGAAGATCCTCCTACCTTGTCGAGAGAGAAGACAAAGCCCGCAGCGCTTAGCACAGGCTCCAGTATCTGTACGCCCGCTAACAAGGCTTCCTCTGGTGTCATCTCGCCTCTTACTCCTCTGTCACTATGACCCGCGCGTCAGCGCTGAATGTGTCGTCGTGCTTGAGCGGGAGGGCGATCAGGCGGACGATGCCTTTGGTGAGTGCGGCGACGTTCGAGACACAGTGAACCAGCACGCAGTCGTTGTGCAAGAGCAGATCCGCGGCATCTGTCGTGATCGGGAAATCCGCAGCAACAGTCCTCACCCCACCCTCCAGCAGATAGGCCGCGGCTTCGATGGTGAGAACAGGTGCATCAATGTGAAAACCGGACAAGTACCTGTCGCACCAGCCGGTCTTGAGTATGCATCCGCCGATGTCCGCAACTCCCGTCCTGGCCATATCCGCACGGGTGATATCGGACGGGTCGGAGATGCGGGTGAGGTCAACGACCGTCGCCAGCGTAACCAGCCGGTCCAGCGGCACAAGATGGATAGCGTCCACCGAACGCACAACCAACGGCACGCTGGTTCGCCCAGACTTGCGGGATGTTGCATGCGTTAGATCAATCAGTCTCATATAGCAAACGAACGACCGTCTCTATCGCCGATAGGGCACAGTCGAGATCGTGTGTGACGACTGTGTCCGGGTGACGGCGGCTCTTGCGAGTAAGATCGACCGCCAGCCTGCCCAAGTGCACCAGCACGTCGTGGACTATGTCCGATCTTTCCGGCTCGCTGACCAGACATTTTACCACGAAATCGGCCAGATCGGGGAAGGCGCCACTATGCTTCGGCGACTGCTTCTCGTCCCCAAGCATAGTGTTGCGGACCTGGGCAGCGAGAAGACACTCGTCCTCAAAAATCTGGATGCCCCACGCAGCGCCTGCTTTGCGTCTGACAGCGGGGGTGGCGAACTCGATGCGGCGGATCGGCAGCGCGCGGATGTCTTCGATCTCGAGCTGCGGCTGGACCATCTTGTAGGCGGTTACGGTGCGCCAGATGTAGTCGTTGATCACCCGCGAGTTCAGGAGGCAGAGGAGATAGAGCGGGTGAATCCCTTCCGGCTCAAGCTCAATCGCATAGACCGATTGTGGGAAGACGTAGCCTTTGTGCCAACCGCGGGACTCGTCGAGTGCGGCGATAACTCGGGGAGAGCTCTTCTGCACCAATATCTTCGTCCGCTCATAGCGCTCGATAGGTTTACGAACTCGCGCGCGGTCGATCTTTCGCCCCTCCCAGGTGATCTCGTAGGGCTGGACACTTTGCCCGCCGAGAAGCATGGGCATGTCGCCTGACTCGGATGTGATCGCGGACTTGCCTATCTCTTCGCCGCGATAGATCGCGCTGATGTTCAGGTCCTTGAGCGCTACGAAAGGCGGCTGGTAGTTGGCGAGTCGCATCTCCGGGCCGTGGATGCGGCGAATGATATCGGCTCCGGGCTCCCGTTCGAGCAGATACAGGAACTCGCAGCGCTCCTGGACCAGCACCGTCTGCCGGCTCACGTGGTGGGCAAGCTTCGAGGCAGTCTCGATCGGCTGCAGCACGAATGCCCGCCTGTCGCCAACTCGCTCTACCCTGGTCACAGGGATGCTGTCCCGCGTGGGTGACGAGTTGCGCAGGACTGGAACGATATTTGCCACTGTTGCGCCGGGGAATGCCCGGTAGATGTGCAGGATCGATTCAATCGTCCAGTCACTGGCGAGCTTGCAGCGTATCCGGGCCGCGTTGGCACGGACTAGCATTGGGTCGGGCAGCACCATAGCCAGCATGCCGCCGGACTTGACCAGTTCCCGCTCGATAGCCATTTGCAGAAAGAGGAGGTAGGAGTCCGATTGCCCGCCGGTTCTGAGGGCCGCCCCGCCGTCAAGGCCGTTCTTGGACGCGATATAGGGCGGGTTGCCAATGACGGCGTCGAATGGAGGTCTCAGGTCCTGAGACGGGCTCAGGATGAGGAGGTCGGGTGTCAGAGCATCGGCACATACAAGATGCGAGTTAACTTGCTCGGAGATGCCTTCGGCAAAGCCTGATGCGGCCCAGACGCAGAACCTGGCAATCTCGACCGCGAGGGGGTCGATGTCTATCCCATAGAGGCAGTCTGACGCGACGCGAGCGCGGAGATCATCGTCAGCATCCGCCAAGAGATGCACTGCGTGGGCAAGGAAGTCGCCGCCGCCCATCGATGGGTCGAGGATTCGGAGGCTCCGCGTGCCCTGCTGCGCGAGAGGCATAACGACGCTGCGGTTGATGTAGTCAACCAGCGCGGGCGGGGTGAAGAAGACTCCGGCATTCTTGCGATGTGTGCGGTCGGGACGGAGTTCGCCGGAGGATCGCCCGGGCCGGAGGGCGAGCATGGATTGGTAAGCGCATCCAATCCACCAGAGCGGCATAGTCTGGAAGAAGAGTCGGTCGATGGACGGCTCGTTGCGCGGGCGCAGGAGGGCGCGGGATACTTCTGAAGTTGCTTGCTTTTCCAGCGTACCGCCGGAGAAGATGCCATAGCCAGCGGACTCATGCGCGGCGAGTGCGTGACTCTCGAAGTCGGCAGCCGTGCCGGATCCGTTGGCAGCATCGTAGATAGACAGCGCGGCTTGCTTGATATCCTGGAAAGCCGCCCTGCAGGTGGGCATCTGCTCGCAGGCGAGAAGCGCGGCGACCGATCGCACAACCTGCCGCGTGCATTCCTGGTGAAGAATGTTCTGATCCGCTTGAGGCCGGCTCTCACAGGCGATCCTATACGCGGCCGCAAGCGCGGAGGTGCACCGGTCAACAAACCGGTTCACGCTGTTCTCAT
>CAZFYZ010000037.1:6302-18132 GCA_964523735.1 uncultured bacterium
CGCGCACCCATGGCTACTTCGAGACCCTTGCGCCTGAAACCTTGCCGACCAGTAATTAGTGAACAGTAAACAGTAGACAGCAAGGAGTAGATGCCGGATCGGCGGCAGGCTGTTCACTGTTTACTGTTTACTATCTACCCCTCCAAACCGGTAATCCGCACAGCACGCAGTGATCAGGGGTCGCGGCATAACTACTGTGACAGTCGATTCGCGCGCCCGAGACGTGCGGAATACCAGCCTAAAGCTGGCCGGGCTGCCGTGGAAGCAGTTGTCAGTGGTTAGGAACTGCGGAGCATAACGCGGGGTCCTCATGGTGACACCAATGGGCCCCGTCTCAAGCGGGTTCTGATCAGCGACAACACATGCCTCGGCGGCCCGGCTCCTCCGGTGGATGATGGAGGGGCCTGTGACTCCGGACGCGCGATCCTTTGAGCCGAGCCTGCAGCCAATAGCCCTACATTGGCAATCTGCGGCTCCGGCTGCTGTGATACAAGGATGCGCCTGGCAACCGGAGGAGCCGACCGATGAAGATACACGAGGCCAGACAGTTTCTCGGGAAGAACTGCAGCGTCACGTTCCGCGACCGCCTTGGTGAAGAGATCACCAAGGACCTGCGCGTGCACGATGTCACGTTCGTCCCGCTCTATGGGCCCTATCTGATCGGTGACGTGGAGGATGTTAATCTTGACCGCGTCACGGGCATCAGTGCCTTGGATGGATAACGCCCTCACGCCGATTCATCACAGTCTCCGCGGGCCCGGCTTGCTCCTCTCTCTCCCAAGCACGGGCCCGCGCAGTATCAACGGGAAAGAAAGGGGATCGACGTGAAGAACTCATGGATGTCGAGCGCCGATTCACGCGCGGGTCTCACCGAGATGATCGCTTGTCTTCTGCGCTTCCTGTTCAGGTGAGCGCGGGCCTACCCAGCGGTTCTACCGGTTTTTGGCTGAGCGGCAGGAAAAGGGAGCGTGCCGGCTAAGACAGTAATAGGAGTAGTTGTGGAACGGCTCTCCGAACCCCGTGATACAGCATGCCGCTGTAGAGGGGTTCTCCGAACCCCAGGACCCAGGCGTCGGAGACGCCAGCTACAAGACAAGGGACCAACGCTGAGCAATGAGTGACGTACGCGAGACGACAGACGCCGGGAGAGCAAGAAGCTCGACGGCTCGGACTTCCAGCCTTATGCGGCGGGCGACGACGCTCGTCGAGCGAGGGCAGTACGACGAGGCCATAGACTCCATCAAGCAGGCAATTGCCATTTGCCCGCAGGACCCCAAGTTCAGCCTGCGGTTGGCGGACATCTACCGGGCGCAGAACAGGATGGGACCAGCCATAGAGGCAATGAAACAGGCCGTTGCCCTCGACCCCTTGAACTCAGCCGTAAACGAGCAGCTTCTCCGTATTCTCCTGGAACTCGGTCGATACGACGAGGCCATAACAACGAGCAACAGGCTCATCAAGAAGTCCCCGCGCAATACCTTTGCCCGCGACATACTGGGGATCGCTTATCTTCACCAAGGGATGATCGACAAAGCCCTCCGCGTCACCAACGAACTCATTCGCATCGACCCTACCGATCCAACGCATCACTTCAAGAAGGCGGTCTTGTTTCAGCAGAAGGGCGAAATCGCTGATGCTATGCGGTCATTCGCGCGCGTTATCGAAATGGACCCGGATGGTGAGATGGTAGATGACGCGCGAGAGGCGATTGCCGCGCTCGACAGTTACCAGATCCGCAGCCTGTTGACCATCGCAGTCGAAGATGCTGTCTTCAAAACCAAACTCAGCCTCGACCCCGAACTGGCGCTCCACGAGCGAGGCTACGTCCTTAGCCCGACGGGCATTGCGACACTGAGGCAGATCGATATCGACGAGCTGCCGAACGATCCGCAGGCAAGGCATTACCACTAGCCACTATCAGCATCCTGACTTCAGCGCGTAGGCCCCCGGCTGCTTGGCTTCTTGACTAGGTATCACCTCTGATGTAGAATCTATCCGCATTCTGAAGTCGAATGGAGACATATGAAGACCGAACTACTTGTGTGTCGGCGGCTGACCGCCGGCGTAGTATATCCACCAATGCAGCTAAACCAGCAGCAGGTGAACCGGGTGTACGCCGATATCACCGAGCGGTACCCTTTCCAGACACTACAGCACCTGCCCGATGGCGCACGGATGGCCAACCCGACCGGCGACTTCTTCATTCAGACCACGCGAATGCAGGTGAATGATCACCAGGTGGACTACTTCCAGAACTCCAAGGAGAAAGCGGTCGACCTCTTCCGCCTTGCTCAGGAGCGAATCAAGGTCCCGCAGTTCGTCACGTTCGGCATCAAGCTGACTGCGATTCTGCCTGTCGGAGAAGGCACTGCGGCCCAACTGATCGAAAACAGCGCGGTCAAGTCGATCAAGGATAACATCGAGCTGCTGGGTCCGGGACTTCAGGGCGTGGGGCTGCGGTTTGTCCTGCACCAAGACGGCGTCCGCGAACTCAAGATCGAGCCGCTCTTTACCGACGTCAGCCAGCTTTATGTTGAGCTGGATGTACAGCATCCCGCCCCGTTCAGTGACATTCTGAGCGTAGAGTCGAGGATGGACGCGGCCTATGATTACCTCTTCCGTGAAGTGCAGGGATTCCTGGAGACGCTGTAGCCACTCGTTTGCCGGGTCTCACTAGCGGGAAATACCTCTGGTGATGGGGGTATCCTGATATGAAGCTTTGCCTCAGCGTGGTCATTGTGCTCGTGCTCACAGTCTGCTCCTGGGGGGACGAGCCCGTTGTGCAGCCGAAGACACAGACCGTGCGCTACGACGAGTGGGGATTCTCGGTGGAAGTCCCCGCGTCCGCTGTCAAGAACACGATAGCGCCGAGCCAGGACTCGCTGCTGCAGGAGGCCTACACGTCAGGCGAAACCGTGTTCACGATCAGGCTCTCGAAAACCCCCAGTGATTCACTTGCTTCCACCACGATAGAGCAAGCTCTCCAGTCGATATGGTCGGCCGGCGGCGGCAAGGGCAAGGCCACCAGATGGGAAGTTGCCCTGGCGGGCGGAGCGCTTGCCAAAGGCACGACCGGGCCGCTGCCCATCGCCAAGACTCCAGCCAGAGAGTCCGTCATTCAGGCGCTTCGCAACGTGCCCACGTCGACAAGCGTTGCAATGCTGCCAATCGCCGACGACACTTCACCCATACTGACTATCTCGATCACTGGGCCGAAGAGCAAGTCCGCCGAGATCGAGACTCTCGCCAAGTTCATGGCGTTCAGGGTCGAGCTCACAAAGAGGCCGGTGGGTGAGCCGACAGCGACCCTCCCGGAGCCAGGCGTCGCGCCCGCAGTGCCTGACACCAAGCCAGCCACACCTCCCGAGTCCGGCGTGGTACACTCGCGCAGACCAGCCGTGCCTGCGCAGCCCAAACCAGCGCCGATCGTGAAACCCGTAGTCCTCAAGAAGGGCGAGATTGAGCTCGTGGGGAAAGTGAAGTCGATAGACGCTGCTCAGAACGTGATGACGGTCGTGGTCCGGCAGATCCGGCTGCCCTCGACAGGCATTGTCAAGTTCGACACCCCTCGTTTGAAGGTGGTCTACTACAAGACGCTGCCTGAGGGTCTACGTCCTGAGTCGGTAGTGACTGTGGTTGGGGTCAACACCGGAGTCGGCAGCCCAATGACCGCAGCCGTGATTCTGGCCTCGCTGTAGCAGGCGTCTCCGACGCCTAAGCCAAGGCCTTGCGGACTACATCACACGTCCTAGACGCACCGGAGCCTATCCGCCGGCCATTCATCTCCGAGATCGGCCTCACCAACTGGACCGCGCTGGTAAAGAACACTTCGTCGGCTTCGACGAGTTCCTTGGGGGCTACCGCCCTCTCCTCCACTGTGAGCCCCAGACTGGACGCGAGCTCGATCAGTGCGGCTCGGGTCGTGCCCGGCAGCGGACCTTGGTCGAGGGATGGGGTCACAAGCGTGCTGCCCTTCACCAGGAACAGGTTGCCAGTCGTGCCCTCGGCGACCATCCCTTGGGTATTGGTCAGGATTGCGTCGTCCGCGCCTGCCCTGCGGGCCTCGGCCATTGCCATGATGCCCGGCAGGTAGTTGAGGGACTTCACGCGCGAGAGGGGGCTGGTCTCGTCCCGCCTGACAGACGACGCTATGATTCTCACGGGCTTTGCCGGTTCGGCGGACAGAGGTTGGGCGGTTGCGAAGACTGTGGGATTGGCTTGCGGGGGGATGGCGAGACCCGGCTCGGGAGCTATGCCACGGGTGATGGTAACTCGCACACGCGCATCGCTGAGCCCATTGGCATCACAGAGCTTCTCGACGATCGTCTCTACCTGACCCGCGATCGTGCCCACGTCGATAGCCAGCACTTCCGCTCCGGAAACCAACCTATCCATATGCTTCTCCAGCCGGACGACCGAGCCATTGAGCACGCGCATAGTCTCGAACAACCCATCGCCGTAGAGCAGGCCGCGGTCGGCGATACCCACGTAGGCTTCGTCGGCCGGAATGATGCTGCCGTTGAGATAGACGTATCCGCCGTTCATTGTCCCTCCCTGACCGATACGGAGATCGGACACTACGGATTGCATGCACGCAGTGCGGCATCCAGACCGGCTACCTTGTCCAGCGTCTCCTGGTACTCGGACGAGGGGTCTGAGTCTATCACTATCCCGCCGCCCGCGTGATAGTAAGCGCTGCCGCCATACGTGATGAAGCTCCTGATCACGATGTTGAGGTCGATACTGCCTCGGAAGTCGATAAACCCCGCTGAGCCGGTGTAGATTCCGCGACGGTGGGGCTCAAGCTCCTCGATGATCTCCATCGCCCGGACCTTTGGGGCACCGGTGATAGAACCTCCGGGGAATGAGGCCTTGATCAGGTCAATGGGATCACAGTCGTTCCGAAGTCTGGCCTCGACCGTGGAGACCATCTGAAAAACGTTCGGGTGACGCTCGATGTCCCACAGCTGGCAGACTTCGACCGAGCCGTACTCGGCCACTCGCCCAAGATCGTTGCGCTCCATATCCACGATCATCAGGTTTTCGGCACGGTCCTTCTCGCTGGCGGCTAGTTCTCGGGCGAACCGGTCATCATCATTCGCATCGCACCCACGAGGCCGTGTGCCTTTGATCGGCTTGGTGACGATGCGGCGCGTGAGAGGATCGTATGTCAGGAACACCTCGGGTGACGCACTGGCTAGTCCGACCGGGCCGATCTCCAGGAAACAGCTCTTCGGCGCGGGATTGATCCGGCGGAGAGACCGGTACAGGTCGAACGGCGGCACGCGGAGGTCCGCGCGAAATCTCTGAGACAAATTGACTTGGTAGACATCACCCGCGGCGATGTAGTCCTTGACCCGCTGGACGGCTGATAGGTACGCCTCGCGCGGGAAGTTGCTTTGGCCTTGCATAAGCTCGTGCTCGCAGTGAACAGGCGTTTCGTCCTCAAGCGGAACCGCCTCTGGCGCGCTAAGCGCCAGTGACCGCCAGTGCTCCAGAGCCGCGGCATCGCTTGACCAGGACACCGCCTGACACGTGTCGCTTGCGAGATCAATGCAGAGGGCAGAATCATAGAACCCAAAGCAGTAGTCCGGCGTGGGAACGTCCTCTAAGGCAAGGGAGGGCACGTGCTCGACCTGTCGGCCGAGGTCGTAGGACAAGTAACCGACAGCTCCTCCCACGAAGACCGGGCCAGGTTCAGACGTCTCTCGGGCGAAGCAAGCAAGCTCGGCACGCAGCACTTCAAACGGGTCCCCGCCTAACGTCTGCCGCTCTCCACCCTGCTCACGGACAGTGACACCGCCCTTGGAGGTCAAGACAGAGAGGGGGTCGGCGCCGACGATGGCTCTCCCGGCCTTGACGTCCTCCAGCACGAATCGGCCCTGCCTGCCGGCGAGGGCATCGATCAGGGCTTCGACCGAGGGTTTGCACTGGAATTCAGCGTACCGCACACACCTATCTCTGCCTAAACCGGTTGGCTGCCGGATCATACTCGTAGGTCAGTCCCATCTGGTTCTGGCCTAGCAGGACCTCCCGCAGAACAAGGACGTTTCGCCCAGAGTCGATGCCGACCAGGCGTAAGGTTATGTTCACCTGCCGCCTGGTGTTGGGCAAGGCGTCCTTAATGCTTTCGAAGATGACCTCTCTGCGGCCGGAAGACTTGCTGTACCGCACGAGGCGCTTGTCGTAGGAAGCGTAGATGTCCTCGAGCTGATAATAGTACCCAGCGTCAGCGATGTCCCGGCCTGATGTGAGATATGAACCACTGTCGCGGCCCTCATCGTTCATCCGCGAATCGGCAAAGACGGGGAGTACATGACCGTCGACCTTGGCTCCTTTGACCCCGAAGTAGCGCAGGACGGTGGGTAGAATGTCTACCGTGCGCGCGTAAGGCAGTTCGGCGTTCCTGATCCCGGGCCCGTGGAACATCACCGGCACCAGCGACTGTTGACTGCTCAGGCTGCCGTGACTGCCGACGGACACCTCTTTGCTGACATAGTAGGGCGTGAAGTCCCATCCATCGGCACTCACAAGATGAGCGGTGGCCGAGTTACTGCTGCCAAATGAGTAGGCGATACGGCGGATAGCATCGGGGTAGTGGCATAGATATGTACCGCCGATCCACTGCTCATCCGTGAGCCACTGCCCGCGCTTGATGCAGGCGGCCAGAGCAGGGTCGTCACAGTAGCCCAGGGGATCTTGTCCTGAGACCACTGTGTATTGGAAAGCCGTGCCTCCTGGATCGCGCCTCTCCCGCAATCGGCCATGGCCCTTGTGTGAGTACACATCATAGGTGTCTGGCCGCGTGTTGGTCGCAACAAGTCCGATCCCCGGGGAATAGTCCAGGAGACGCTGAATCACATCGATGTCGGTTCCGCCGACGTGGTAGTTCTTCAGCATCTGCTCAGTCGGACGAATGCCCCAACTCTCCCTCGCGACACGGCCCTTGGTATCCCTCAGCTGGCCTTTGATGTAGACCAAGCCGTCGCTGTTGCCGCCCCAAAGAGGAACCGCATTGTAGGTGCGGTCGAAGTTCCGTCTTGTTCCGACCCAGGCGTTTGCTTCGAAACTGCCCCAGGCGGGGACGGCCGTCCACTTGAACGACTCGAAGGTGTCGAAACGCATGTCTCGCGCAATGTTATCGATGGTGACGTGGTTGTGGACCTCGCCCATCCCGTGGTCAGCCGCCAAGACAAAGAGGGTCTTGTCATAGACTCCGTGGCGTTTGTAGAGATCGATTATCTCGCCGACGTAGCGATCCATCTGCCTGTAGAGCCGGATCGACTCTGCATCATCCAGTCTGCTGTTGTGGGTCACGTGGTCGATATCGGGCAGAGTCATAACGACGATGCGGGGGATTTCCGACCTCTTAGTGATCCCTGACAGGAAACTCGTGGTGCCGACTATCTGGCGGAGGCGGCGCATTACCAGCTCGTCAGAAGGCGCACCCGGCATGTAGAGCGAGCAACCGCGATTGGCGATCTGCAGGAGGTCGACCGATCGAACGTCATCGAAGTACTCGCCGACTGTCTTGACGTCTTTGGACAGGATTGAGCGATGGCTCAGGATGCCAAGGCCAATGTAGGAAGTGTACTTCCGCTTGGCGGGCGAGAACTGCCTCTGGCCCATCACCCCCGTCTTCCTCGGGTAGCAGCCGGTGACGATGCCGGTGTGTGCGGGGATACTGGATGACGGCCAGACCGATATGCCGTTGGCGGTGAACGCGCCGTTCTGGATGAAGTAGCGAGAGATGTTAGGGAAGTCCCTGCTTACAGCAGTGGCGTAGTCATCGGCATCATCGAGCCCCTGCAAGAACAGTTCCCTGGCCTGTAGAAGACTGGCTCCGTCCGCGACTATTACCACAAGATAGCGGTCGCGATTGCCCGGCAAACCTCTGTCCGAAGCAAACCGGTCGATGACGAGGCAGCCATAGACGAGGCCACAGGCAGCAAGGCCAATAAGTAGGCCCCTGATGCCGCGCGCCGCTAATCTGACAAGCCGGCCTTTGCGGTTGCGGCTGACGACGGATACCAGGTGGGCAAGCAGCAGGATGAACAGGACACCGAGCGAGAGCGTCAGCAGGAAGACTAGCTCCAACAGCCCGCCCCTCAAGTAGGCAACCAAACAGGCTGCGAGACATGCAGCGGCTATCGTGATTCTCGCACCGGCTCTGCCGTATTGCTTCATCTATGACCTCCAAGCATGTTTCTGCGGCTGAATCGTCTCCGAGCGGACGCCGCTAGCGGTTCGGCGCGTGCTGCAGGGCTTCCTCGCGCAGCTTGTGCCGGGTAACCTTACCGAGCATGTTCTTCGGCAGTTCGGTGCGAATCTCGATCGATCTCGGGACCTTGTATGTCGCAAGTCTCTCCCGACAGAAGGCCTGCAGTTCTCGCGCGGTCGCGGTCTGCTCGGGTCGAAAGACTACGGCTGCCGCTACGGATTCGCCCCTGGCCTCGTCCGGAAGTCCGTATGCCGCGGCTTCCAACACAGAAGGATGCTCGAGCAGGACGCGCTCGACCTCGCCGGGGTAGACGTTCAGGCCTCCCACGATGATCAGCTCCTTCTTGCGACCCGCTATGTACATGTAGCGGTCTTCATCCACCCTGGCCAGGTCTCCTGTATGGAGCCAGCCGTCGCGGATCGCGTGCTCAGTCTCCTCCGGCCTGTTCAGGTAGCCTTTCATAACGTTGGCGCCGCGGATGGTCAGCTCGCCAACTTCTCCGGGTCCGACCTCGCGACCAGTGTCATCCACGATCCGCACATCGACACCCGGCAGTGGAGGGCCGATGCTGCCGATCTTGCGGAGTCCGTAGGGTGGATTCACGGAGACTACCGGCGAGGCTTCCGTCAAGCCGTACCCCTCGGTCATCTTGGCGCTGAAGGCTTCCTCGAATGCGCGCCAGACGTCGGGCGAGAGGGCCGCGCCGCCGCTGATGCAAATGCGCAGGTGTGAGAGATCCGGCCGCAGCGCTCCCGCCGCCTGGAGAATGAGGCCGAACATGCTGGGCACACCGCCGAAAACCGTCGCGCCGGATGTCTCCATCAGCCTGAGCGTGGTCTCCGGCATGAAGCGTTCCATTATCTGCATTCGCGCGCCCATCATCACCGGCAGAACCAGGAAGACCATTGCGGCGAACGAATGGAAGAGGGGCAGAGCTGAGAGGAAGCAGTCATCGCGGCTGACCGGCAGCACCTGGGAGCACGCTGTTGCGTTGGCGATGAGGTTGCGGTGGGAAAGCATCGCCCCCTTGGGACGGCCAGTCGTGCCGGAGGTGTAGATGATCACTGCTGTGTCTTCTTCTTCGGCGGCGACGCTTTGGGCTGAGCCTGCGCCTCGCAGAGCACGAAAGTCGATCTCATCGGCCTGAGCGCCGCTCTCGCTTACCATGACCACGTGCTTGAGGTTCGGGAGTCGCGACCGGATGGCCTGGACCAGCGGTCGGAATGGCTCGGCAGTCACAAGCACGGTTGCGCCTGAGTCTTCTAGTATGTGGCAGGCTTCGTCGGGGCGGTACAGGACGTTCATCGGAACAACCGATGCGCCCGCACGGCTGGCTCCCAGGTAGCTGATCACAAATGGCAGGCAGTTCGGCAGCAGCAGCGCCACCCGGCCCTCCCGGCGCACTCCTAACGAAGCCAGTCCGCCGGCAAATGCGTCTGATGCGGCGAGCAGTTCACCATAGCTGATCGCCGTGTCGCCGCAGGAGATAGCCGGCGCGTTTGCGTCCTTGGCTGCGCTCGCCGCTAGAAGGTCATAGAGAATCATGAAGCATACTCCCAGCCCTAAGCATGCTAACAGTTTAGCTGTTTCGGCGGTCCGAAGGCAACAGCTTCGGCCCAAGGAGGGAACGTCACTTCCTGAACAGGCCCTGCAACTCGTCAAACGCGGAGATCGGCGGCTTGCACGTCGCATCCAGGCATACGTACGCGGTGAAGTCGCCGGTCGGTGCCTTGCCCTGCAGGGTTGGAACGATTGTCCGCAAGCTGGCGAGATGCTCGGCGTTGCCCCAGACGACGGAGGCGTCGGCAAGGTAAGTCCGATTGAGGAAAGCAAGGCTTTCCCGCATCTCTGCATTGTCATTGTCGCCGACGAGCACTATCTGAGTGGGCGGGAAGACGAAGAGCGCGTAGGCCTGAAGCATCGCGGGGCACGAGACTGGGTGGGTTTCCAGCTCCTGTCGGAAGTAGCTGAATACGCCCTTGGCGATGTCGCCGTAGCGTTGGCTATCAATGCCAAGGTTCGACAGCAGGCAAAGGAGCCTGGCCATGCTGCTGTTGCCGGAAGGCTCGACTCCATCGTAGCCTGTGATCGGCCTCGTCAGGACTTCTTCCGCATCCGAGCCCGTATCGTAGAACGGCCCGAAGGCGGAGAGGAAGAGACGGATGGCCTCTTCGGTGAGGCTTTGCGCACGCTCCTGGTAACTGGCCTCACACGTGGCACGGAAGAGTTCATAAGAGGCCAGGCCAAGCTCAGCGTAATCGGAGAGATAGCCTGGGATGCCGACCTCACCCTCCCTGTAGCGGCGCATCAGCCTGCCGCTGGAATCGAAGAGGTTGCGTGAGATGAACTCGTGCAGTTCTTTGGCTCGCTGAATCAGGCTCTGGTCATCGAAAGCCAACCCAGCCTTGACCAGTGCTTGTATGTAGAGGCAGTTCCAGGAGGTCAGGAGTTTGTCATCGCGAAGCGGCCTCGGTCTCGCGCCGCGCCTCTCGAGGAGTCTCTCGCGGTTTGTCCTGATGATTTCGGCTTTCTCGCGGCCCCACGCCTCTTGATGCGTGAGCGGAGGATTGTGGATGTGCTCGTGCAGAATATTCTCGCCGCGGAAAACGCCTTCCTGCTCGACGTTCCAGAGCTCCTCGAGAAGGCCTGAGTCAGCGCCGGTCACGTCCCGGAACTCGTCGAGCGACCAGACGTAGAACTTGCCTTCCTCTCCCTCGCTGTCGGCGTCTTCGGCAGAGGCGATACCGCCGTCCGCAAGCGCGAGATCTCGTTCGACGTATCGGATGACGTCGTGCGCGGCCTCACGAAAGAACTCCTTGCCGCTGAGCTGATAGCATTCGGCCAGTGCTTTCAGGAAGAGCGCGTTGTCGTAGAGCATCTTCTCGAAGTGCGGGACCAGCCACAGGTGATCGGTTGCGTATCTGCAGAGACCCCCTCCGACCTGATCATAGATGCCGCCTCTTCGCATAGCGGTCAGCGTACGCTCGACCATCTCCAACGCGTGCGGTTCCCCCGTCCGTGAGTAGTGGCTCATGAGGAATGAGAGCGCCATACTGGGCGGGAACTTGTTGTTGGCGTCGGTGCCGAATCCGTAGTTCACGTCATCGAAGAGGACGTCGTAGTGGCGGTAGGCCGCACCGAAGCAAGACTCCTGCGGCAGGCTGCCCGTCGGTCTCTCTACCTGTGCCAGACACTGCCTGAGAGCATCTGCAGTCTCCAGCATTTCGGTCTTTCTCGTGCGCCAAGCCTGGTTTACGATCCGAAGGATTTCCTTGAAGCTGTTAATGCCGTATCTGGGCTGTGGAGGAAAATACGTGCCGCCCATCACCGGGCGCTTGTCCGGCGTCAGGAAGACGTTCATCGGCCAGCCCCCTTGCTGTCCCATCGCGTGGAGGGCATGCATGTAGGTGCTGTCGATATCCGGCCGCTCCTCCCGATCGACCTTGATGGCGACAAAGTCTCGGTTGAGGATCGCTGCGGTATCTTCGTCTTCGAAGGACTCGTGCTCCATCACGTGGCACCAGTGGCAGGTGGCATAGCCCACAGACAGGAACACGAGCTTCTCCTCTCGAGCCGCCATCTCGAATGCCTCATCGCCCCAGGGATACC
>CAZFYZ010000037.1:18142-28801 GCA_964523735.1 uncultured bacterium
ACCAATTGACGGGGTTGTAGGCGTGCTGAAGTAGATACGGGCTCTTCTCGTTGACGAGCCGGTTCGGCTTGCGGTTGTGAGAGGTTGCATCCATCCGGTTCGTCAACCTCAAGGCCCTTCATACGCCTGCTTCAGCGTGGCGATGTCGAGCTTCTCCATCTGGAGCATGGCCTTCATGGCTCGCTCCGTCTTCGCGGGGTCGCCCTCCCGCAGCATTTCTTCCAGAGCGATCGGGGTGATCTGCCAGGCAACGCCGAACTTGTCGGTAAGCCACCCGCACTGGTTTGTCTCCCCGCCCTCGGAGAGCTTGTCCCAGAAGTAATCTACTTCCTCCTGGGTCTCGCAGTTCACGACGAAGGAGATCGCCATTGTGAAGCTGAACTCGGGGCCGCCGTTGAGGGCGGTGAACCTCTGGCCCTGGATCTCGAACTCGACGAGCATTGTGCTCCCCAGAGGCATTCCGGCGACTTCAGCCACCGCCTCCCCGTAGCGGGCCACGCTAACGATCCTTGAGTCCTTGAAGACGCTTGTGTAGAACCTGGCTGCTTCTTCCGCCTGGTCTTTGAACCACAGGAACGGTGTGATCTTCTGCATTGCCTTGTTCCTCCTATGCCGTTGCAGCGGTCATTGCCTGGTTGCCAGAACCACTTCACCTGCATCTAGCTTACCCGAATACAACCCCATGTGATTCACAATCCGTGTGAAACGGCGGCAAAGATCAACCAGAATATGGTCGTGAACAGACAGGGGGATGACCCAGTTCGCGCGCGGCACGGCAGCCATTGACAAGCAGCCGTGGGATCTAAGCGTCAAGTCCGTTGCTAACTATCCGGAAGTCGATTGGCCTGATCGCGAAGCGCGCGACGGCGGGGACCCCTCCCCTAGAGCGGGAGGCGCAAACAGAAACGGCCCCCCGCTTATGCGGCAGGCCGTTGTGAGCCTATGTGGCGGCACGACGTGCTCGCCACTCGTTGTTCTATTCTTACTTGTGCCTTCTGCGTTGCGTCTACTCGCTCTACCCCTGCCTTGCGGTTTCTACGCCGCGGCCAAACCTCTCTTGGTAGTGCGAGTGAGCTACTGCCTGCCCTGCGCTCAAGGCGGTTAAGCGCTGATGATCCCGAGTTCCACAGCTCTACGGAACGCTTGAAATCGGTTTGAGACTCCCAGTTTTGTATAGGCCCTCGCCAGGTGAAAATCGATGGTTCTTTTGCTGACACACAATGTATCAGCCACCTCGTTCGAGCACTTCCCCTCAAAGATCATCTTGAGAATCTCGCGTTCTCTTTCGGTGAGCCGGGCCAGTGTCTCCACGTCCCCGGGACTTACAGCAATCCGCTCAGTGCCCTCCATGCCTTCCGAGCCTCCCTCTTACGTCTCGAAATAGGTCTCCAGCCAACTCCTTGTAACTGCCATCCTGAGCTTCTTGAGTGCGCGCGCTTCTAGTTGACGCACTCTCTCCCTCGTAATGTTAAGCTGCAAACCTATTTCTTGAAGAGTTGAGGTCGCGCCGTCTGTTAGCCCGAACCGCCTGTCTATGATGAGCTTTTCCTGCGGGCTCAGCCACGACATCAGCTGGTTCAGTACCTCCACACCCTCTCTTGCCAGAGCATCTTCCTCGGGGTTTGCGCAACCCGTCTGGATCAGCCTCTCAAGCAGGGAGGTGGCGCCCTCCTCTTTTGCGCTGTCGTCGAGAGAAACAAGCGCCTCCGATGCTTCAAGCAACCGGCAGACTTTCTCTCGCGATAGCTGTGTTATCTGGCAAAGCTCTTCCACCGTTGGGTCTCGGCCGGAATCGGTAAGGAAGGCGTTGCCCGCTTTGTTGAGCTTTCGAATCGCCTGGATGACGTAGCTTGGCACGCGAATCGCGCGTCCCTGGCGTTCGATCGCTCGGGTGATCGCCTGCCTAATCCAGGCGACCGCGTACGTCGAGAATCTGAACCCCTTCTCCGGATCGAAGGAGTCCACGGCCTTGATCAGGCCGATATTGCCCTCTTGAATGAGGTCCGGCAATGGCAGACCCGAGCGGGAGTAGACCTTGGCCACGCTGACCACGAGTTTCAGGTTGGACTCGATCAGCTTGCGCTTTGCCTGGTCTTCGCCCAGCTTGGCTCTCCGTGCCAGTTCTCTTTCCTCTTCGGCCTCTAGTAGAGGCCAGCGGCCGATTCGACTGAGATACATGTCCATCGAATCGCCGATGTCAGAAGCTTCGGGCAGCGCTTCTTCCATCAAGGGCTCTGTCAATTCCAGCGTGTTGCCAGTCATCGACAAGCCTCCTTCCTCCGACTACCTCGCTACTAACTGGAGCGGCCACTTGCTGCCTTCCCTGGCCGAACTCCGATAGCGCTGGCGCATCTACTCAGGCTGTGCGCCCAGCTTAGCGTGACTTGCCTGCCCGCGCCCCACCAACGCGCCCGGCGGGGCGTCCCCTCAATCTGTCAGAACCAGCACCAGGTCGAAAACTGCCCCGATAGGCATGCGCCTACCGGATTGCCAGTTGACGCGATCTATCACCGGCCTCATGGGCGGCGGTGCTCATCCTTATATATCTAGTCTGCATCCCTCCTTGGACTGCAACGTTCACATCCTGCGGGCAAAAAGGGCCCAAAATCCCACCATTATTGCCTTGAACTCCCAAAGCCGGATGTCTAGAGATGGGGTCTCGGACGCAGAGCTTCCATGTCTGCGGAGAACCTGATAGAGATGATGATTGCGTGGCGTGTAGGTTGTAGTAAGACTCTGGCCGGCGAAGCTCCTCTTTCGTGGCACAACCCGAAAAGTGGACACTGCAACGGGAACGGATCTGCAAAACCCGCTCAGACCACTGCCGGTCCGCCGACAACTCCTGTAGTTCAGCTAGGGCATCCTGCTTATTGCAGCCACTCATCATTACACCTCTGAGCGACCTGCCTGCCCGCGCTGCCAGTGTTTATCTGGGCACTATCCTGTGCCCTCCCCACCATCTGTCGCCTGAATCGGCAACAATGATTACTACGACACTCCAGTGGGGACATCCTCTAAAGATTTCCTGCCGCACGCATTCTCATTGTTAATAACAGCAAGAAAGATGCCAATAGAGTAACAGTCACGCGCGTTTTACCAGAATTCTCGACCACTCCAAACGTCTGTCAGCCTCCTCTGAGGTCAAAATCCCGTGATTGCTACCAGTTTTTTTCCAGGGGTGTGCAGGAGTGGCTTTCTGCCTGTGTAACCTTGTCGCAGCTTGCGCAGTCTAAGCTTCTGGACCGGGGCGCGCAATTTCGCCTCGCCTCTCCGGACCATGCGGGCAGGCAGCTCTCCTGTGACGGCAGACCACGTTCACGGGGGAGGACGTCCGGAGTCTTGTCGAGCGGCGCAGTCAGGTGATATCCGGTCTACTGGCCGCGCCGTCCGCCTCCGTATCGCCCCCAGCGCCCGCTAGCCCGCACTATTCACGAGCAGAGTGAATAGTGCTCAGCTAGCCGCAGCTTATTCGTGTGGCGAGTAATGCAGGCTAGTCCGCACGCAGCAGAAAGGGCGCTCGAAAAACCTCGAGCGCCCTTGGATAACTCCCTACGTGGCGAGAACTGCCGAGACGACTACTTCCTGCGCAGGAATCTGATCCCGCCGAGGCTGGTAGCGCCCATGAGCGCCAGCATAATGGTGCTCGCCTCCGGAACTGTCGGGACGATGCTAGGCGCGCCTGTTGTTATCTTCAGCTCGACGCCGCAGTTGTAGTAATGACAGTCCGGGTCGATCGCTATGCCAAAGTTGCCATCCTCGAGCCAGGAGTAGTTGGCAGTGGGAATTTCGTAGACCAAGTTGAAGTGGCGATCGTACCCGCCTACCGGGTCGCTCCAGTCACCAAGCAGGATACCCTGGCCCAAGAATTTGTCTCCGCCGCCTTCATTGTCAACCCCGGAAATCGTTATTGTCTGATAGCCGAGCTTGTTGGTCCAGTTTGGCGAGAAGGAGCCGTTGGTGTCTGTGACGGTGTCCAGAAGGTGCGTGTAGAGATGATTAGTCTCCTTGGTCCAGTCCCAGATGGACTTGTAGGTAAGCGTGGCACTGGTTACTACCTCATTGGTGGGCAGGGTCCATCGCACACCCCACTTGTACCAGTAATCGTGAGGCAGTTCGGCCAGATCGGCGTCTGACGGCGTGAACGTGAACTGACCCGCCTGGACTGATAATGACGCAAGCACAAGCGCACACATAACTGCAGCTGTAAGCAGTCTTGCCATTCTCTTCTCCTCTTCGGATAGCATTGAGCCAGAAGGCTGCGGCAAAAGGCAGTGCCCCAACCTTAGCGTTCAGGTAACCCTCTCTGCAGTATATACTATGGATGGCTGCTTGGCTACAGGTTCGGGTAAAAACAGGTAACTATACCAGGTATCCAAGTGGCTGTGTGTAACACAACTGGGGCAGCTATGTCGCGAAGATTGAACAATCGGCGGCATGTACGGATTACATAGCGCACCAGGTCAGGCGCCCGGCTGCCTCGGGACACGCAGCCAGACAACCCACACCGCAACCACGCTGGTCGCGGCCACGAGCGCAGTCACTGCGAATGGGGCAACGAGGCTCACGTGCTGTGCAACAACGCCACCTATCAGGCAGCCGGAGATACCGCCGACGGCGACAAGCCCCTCGTTAATCCCGCTATTCTTGCCCAGGTTCTCGCGCTCGGAGAGGCCGTGGTAGAGGGCGGAAGTGTAGGCGACACTGATGGCGGCTCCCAGCGCGAAGAAGAGAGCGCCCAGCACCGCCGGAGACGCCGTGAACATGGCCGAGAGAGCACTGACCCCCACCATGGCCGCAGCGGCGACAACGGGCCACAGCTTGGCGCGCCACCACGCTCCGGCGTTGCAGACCAGCATCCCGGCACCCAAGCCGACCAGCATCTGGGCAACCACGAGCGCGACCTCTCGTTCTGACCAGTGCAGCGTGTTGAGTGCATACTTCGGGAACATGATTCTTACAGTCGAGTATCCGTAGAAAGCGATCGCGGCGGCGATGCGCGCGGCCAGGACCAGTTGCGATCGGTTCGGCACGCAGGAGGGCGCAGAGATCTCCTCTTTGCCGGCTTTGCGTCCGCGGCCGCGCCTGTGCCAGCTCATGACGAGAATCCCCGAGGAAAGGCTCAGCACGGCCCCTGCAAAGAACAGCGAGGACAGCCCCATCCCGAGCAGCAGGGCAGCGGCCAGGCCAACTATCGCTTCACCCGTGCACCAGCCGATGTTGAACATCCCCAGGTTCTTGCGAAGCTGGCCCTGTTCGGATAGCTCCCCAATCATCGCCTGGAGGGGTGGGTAGAAGGCGTAGCTCGCCGCCATTACCAGAGAGTAGAGCACGATCAGTTGCAGGTTAGAGTCCGTGAAACCCAGCAGGACGCAGCCGATCGCGCATACAATGGCTGCGGGCACCGAGATCCTTGCTCTGCCGATCCGCTCAGAGATGTGCCCAGCGGTCAGGCATACGGGAAGAGCTATCGCCTGAGGCACCCAGCCGATCGTGCCGAGCAGCATAGCGCTCGCGTCCAAGCGTGTGGCCAGCAGTGGCACGCCAGTTTGGAACAATGCCATGCTGCCGTTCATGAACCAGGGTATAAGCAGCGAGTAGAGACGGTTTCTGATGAGGCTTCCTCCTGAGTGGATGCGTCTATTGTAGCAGAGGCTTTCCCATCGGCCAAGATTGACCCTTCGTGCAAGACGCGCTAACATGCAGCGTAGACAACCGAAAGGACAGACCAGAATGAAGACTTTCTTCCTGATCTTGGTGGCTTTGGCCATCACTCTCGTCCTCACAGGGTGTGGCAAGGAGACTCCGCAGACCAACGCCACGCGGGTCACCAACCCGCCGGACTCTGCGCCGGAGGTCGCTGAGAAGGCTCCTCCGCCCGTGCCAGGCCCGCCGACAGTAGCGCCGGCAGTAGCTCCGAAGCCGGGCAAGGATGGCTGGGTAACGCTCTCAAACGGCCTTAAGTATAAGGACAAGAAGGTTGGCACCGGCCCCACGGCAGCTCTCGGGCAGAGCATAACGGTTCACTACAAAGGCTGGCTGGACAACGGCAAGGTCTTCGATTCCTCACGCTCCCATGGCCCAGACCCCGTCTCGTTCGACTTGGTTGAGGGAGGGCTCATTAAGGGCTGGACGGACGGCATTCCAGGTATGAAAGTCGGAGGAGTGCGTGAGTTGATCATTCCGGCCAAACTCGGCTACGGCGAGATGGAGCAGGAGAAGATCCCCGCGGACTCGACGCTGCATTTCACGGTCGAGTTGATCAAGGTGGGCGAGTAGCTTGTAGCCGGCCTCTCTGACGTGTGAACGCTGCGGCGTCAGAGACGCCGGCTACAACAGGCACTGCTTGCCGCTAGATCCAACCCCTGTCGCGCATCGATTCAACCACTTCCTGAACGGCCAGGGCCTGGGCGGCGAGGCGATGGCTGATCTTCTCGCGCTCGGCCATCTCGACGACGTCGTTGAACGCCATCGAAAGCTGCCTCTCGATAGCTTCGTAGGTCTCTGACTTGTCCGTGAGGCTGCCTGATTTGGCCTGCCGCCACTCGATGTAGGACGCGATCACACCGCCGGCGTTGGCGAGGATGTCCGGCATCACAGGAATGCCCCGTTCCGCCAGGACTTCATCGGCCTCTGAGGTAGTCGGGTCGTTCGCGGCCTCGATAATAAGTTTGGCTTGGAGTTTGGACGCGATGTCGCCCGTGATCACCCCTCCGATGGCCGCCGGAATCAGCACATCCACGGGTGTCAGGAGCAGGTCGTCCCGCGGGATGGGGCTGAAGCTCAGCTCGCCGATATTGCGGACCTTGATGATCTGATCCGTCGGCACGCCTGAGTTCACGTAGACAGCGTTGTCCACGTCTGATACGGCTATCACTCGCGCGCCCCACTCGGAGAGGAACCTCGCGCTCCACTTGCCGACGTTGCCGAAGCCCTGGATTGCGACGGTCAAGTCCTTGACAGGCTTACCAAGCAGGCGCTCCGCCGCCATCTTCGCCACGCTCGCGCAGCCGTACCCCGTCGCTTCCTCTCTTCCCGGAAGGCCGCCTATTCTGGGCGGCTTGCCGGTTACGGATTCCGGAATGTGAGTGCGGCCGTAGATTGTGGCCATGTCATAGGGGCCGGTGCCGATATCAGGGGCAGGAATGTAGGTGCCGGAACGCAGAAACGGCTCGAAAGTATGCACGTACTCTGCCATCAGCGCGCGCCTGGCTTCCATCGGCAGCCCGGCGGGATCGAGCTTGATGCCGGACTTGCCTCCGCCGAAGGGAATCTTGGCGAGGGCGCACTTGTAGGTCATCAGCTCCGCCAGCCGGCGCGTTTCGTCGATAGTGACATGCTCGGCCATGCGGATCCCGCCCTTCGCCGCGCCGCGAACCATGCAATGGAATACGACGTAGGCATCGGCTCGGATGAGTTTGCCGTCCCATTTGAGGCTGAGGTTGGCGTAGTGCTCCTGATCGCTTCGTTCGAGGAGCTGGATAGCCTCATAGCTGACGGGGACGTACTTAGAGACACGAGGTAGATCTACAACGCTCATTTCAATCTCCTTTGATTGAAGCTGCGGCATTCATCGCCGCTGGGATCAGCGCTGATCCCACAACATGATACTGCTACTTGCCTGCGAACGCTAGCTGCGGGTGCGCGATCCGCGCCGCGTCTTTGGCGCGCGCACTTTCACTGCTTCTCCGCGCCGGTAGACAACTTCGCCTGTGCGGACAATCTCGCCAAGAAACGAGATCCGGTTCACGCCGTCAAGCGCCGACGGGTGATAGCCCAGGGACTCGATCATCGGCTCCGTGTTCCACTTGGCATGCGAGAGCAGACCTGAGAACTCCAGATAGTCAGGCGGCCCGAACGCCTCTGAGAACACAGCCAAATCTATGTCCGAGTCCGGCCCGGCCTCGCCCCTGAGGTGGGAGCCGAACAGGATGACTCTCTCGACAGGAACGCTCAGGCTTTCGAGCTCGCGGACATAGTCCACTATCGTTCTCAGGATGTCAGCTCTTTCCACTGACGCCATTATACCACCGGAAGTGCCCTAGCCAACGACTATGTTGACCAGCTTCCCCTTCACCACTATCACCTTGCGGACGGTCTTTCCTTCAAGGTCCGCCTTTATACGTTCGGAGGAAAGGGCGGCGGTCTTGAGGGCGTCGTCGTCGGCGTCGGCTGGAACGACCATCTTATCGCGCACTTTGCCGTTGATCTGTGCGACGATCTCGACCTCATCGGCCTTTGCGACTTCAGGGTCGTAGCTGGGCCAGGTTGCCTCAAGCGTGAAGCCTTGCTTGCCCAGCGTCTCCCACAGCTCGTCGGCGATGTGAGGAGTCATCGGCGCGAGCAGCAGGATCAGGCTCTCGATAGCCTCACTCATTGCCGATTTGTGATTTGCCCCGCCTGCGCATGCGTACATCTCGTTGACCAGTTCCATGAGGGCGGAGACGGCCGTGTTGAAGGCGAAGTTCTCGATGTCTTCGCTGACCTTCTTGATCGTCTGATGAGTCTTGCGCCGGAGGGCTTTGAGCTTGGGATCATCGGCGGCTTCGGCGGCGACGCTCGACCGCCACTCGGGGTCGAAGCGATCAGACCAATCGTTGACCAGCCGCCACACCCGGCCCATGAAGCGGAATGCGCCGTTCATGCCGTCCTCGTTCCATTGGACCGCGTCCTCGAACGGGGCGACGAAGAGTTCGTAGGTGCGAAGCGCGTCCGCGCCGTATTTCTCGGTCATCGCGTCTGGGGTCACGACGTTGCGCTTCGACTTGGACATCTTGACGAATTTCCAGATGATCTTGTCTTCCGGCAGCTTCTCGGCTTCCTCCGGGAAGAGCGGGATCAGGTCCTTGGGCCCCTCGTCCTCGTCGGCTTCTCCCTCCACCGCCTCGCCGACCTCCATGGTCCGGTGCGGGGTGCAGGCTAGGACCATGCCCTGGTTCATCAGCTTCTGGAATGGCTCCACGAACGGCACCAGCCCCTCATCGTGCAGGACCTTGGTCCAGAAGCGCGCGTAGAGCAGGTGCATCACCGCGTGCTCAGCCCCACCTACGTAGAGATCGACCGGCAGCCAGTAAGCGGCCAGGTCGTTGTCGAACGCGGCGGTGTCCAGATGCGGGCTGGTATATCTCAGGAAGTACCAGCTCGAGCAGGCGAAGCCACCCATTGTGTCGGTCTCGCGCTTGGCGGGGCCGCCGCAGGTGGGGCAGGTGACGTTCACAAACTCTGGGATATTAGCAAGAGGCGACTCGCCCTTGCCGCTGGGCTCGTAGTTGTCGACATCAGGCAGCACGACAGGCAGGTCTCTATCCAGTACCGGCACCTCGCCGCACTTCTCACAGTGGATGATCGGTATCGGCGCGCCCCAGTAGCGCTGGCGGGAAATGAGCCAATCGCGCAGCTTGTAGTTGACCGTGAACTTGCCGCGGCCTGTCTCGGCCAGCCATTCGGTTACCTGCTTCTTAGCCGTTGCGCCGGGTGTGCCGGAGAACTTGCCGGAGTTGATCATGTCACCGTACTCGGCGTGGAACAGGGCGTCCCTATAGAAAGGCTCACGCGCGAGGACTTCCATAAGCGTGCGAGTGCCGTTGAGCGAGGGTGCGCGCTCCTTGATCAGGCTCAGGATCTCCGCTTCCGCAGCCTCCGAGTCAAACGGAACTACGCCTCGGTTGGCGAAGATGAACGCCCACTGCGCCCCAACGACTTCGATCCACGCCTCGGTGTTCTTGAGATAGTGGCAGGCGATGTCTATGTACTCGTCGGCCTGCTCCTCAGTCGTCATTGTGACCCAGAAGAACCCATCGCGGTATTCGAACGGAATACTCGCCTGCTTCAGTTCATGCGCGAAGCCCGGCTCGATGTAGTCCTCGAACACCCGGCTCTTGGACAGGCCATCGATGCGGTCGATCACAGGCACGATCGGGATGCCGAACTTGAGGGCGAACTCGAAGTCGCGCTCATCGTGCGCAGGGACGGCCATGATCGCGCCTGTGCCATAGCCCATCATCACGTAGTCCGCGATCCAAATGGGGATGCGGGCATTATTGACGGGGTTGATGGCATACGCGCCAGTGAATACACCGGTCTTCTCTTTGTCGGTGGACTGGCGTTCGATCGCACTTTCACGCTGGGCGAGCTTGCGGTATGCCTCGACTTCGGCGCGGTTGTCGGCCGTCGTCAGTTTCTCGACCAGAGGATGCTCCGGAGCGAGGACCATGAATGTGGCACCCCAGAGGGTATCGGGGCGAGTTGTGTAGACGATGATCTCGTCGCCCTGCTCGCTGGTAAACCTGACCTCCGCTCCTTCGCTGCGGCCGATCCAGTTCTTTTGCATGAGCTTGATGGACTCGGGCCAGTCGATGGTGTCCAGGTCATTGATCAGCCGGTCCGCATATTCAGTGATCTTGAAGAACCACTGCGGGAGGTCTTTCTTCTCGATGAACGAGCTGCAGCGCCAGCACTTGCCGTCCTTGACTTCCTCATTGGCGAGCACGGTCGCGCAGGAGGGACACCAGTTGGCGGGCGCGAACGAGCGATAGGCCAGCTCGCGCTTG
The DNA here is from genome assembly GCA_964523735.1 of uncultured bacterium. Lineage (GTDB taxonomy): Bacteria > Armatimonadota > UBA5829 > UBA5829 > UBA5829 > CAZFYZ01. Next base: position 28,690 of record CAZFYZ010000037.1, read on the forward strand.
TAGAGCTGCAGGAAGATCCACTGGGTCCACTTGTAGTAATCGGGCGAGGAGGAGTTGATCTCGCGCGACCAATCGTAGCCCACGCCGATCAGGTCCATCTGCCGCTTGTAGG
>CAZFYZ010000038.1:0-28596 GCA_964523735.1 uncultured bacterium
CAAGTGCTCCAGGAGCATGGGCATGCACTGTAACACATCATTGACTAGTGTACACTCGCAGGAACAACACCCCTCTGCCGCGAATAGAAGCTCAGCCGCTAGACCATGAAGCGCTGGATAACAAGCGCCGGTTGAGGTCGCGGCACAGGAGGCTCTGCAATGCTAGGCTTTGGGATAATACTCATCATACTCTCCTTCGTTCTGGCGAAGTTTCACGACGAGACAAGCAAGACTCTCAACCTGCGCCCCTGGGCGTGGACCGCGCGGCTGGCGGGAGTTGCGTTCATTATCATCAGCGTCGTGGTATCCTCGATCATCATCGTTCCGACGGGCAGCCAGGCCGTGATGATGGTGTTCCGCGAGGTCAAGGGCAGCCTGAAACCTGGCCCGCACATGATCCTGCCCTACATCACCACCGTCGAACTGATGGAGACTCGAACGCAGAAAGAGTCCAGCGAGGCTCAGGCGGCCTCCAGGGACATGCAGATGGTCACGACGTCGCTGGCGCTCAACTTCCACGTGGATCCGTCTCGGTGCACCACTGTCTTCTCGAAGATCGGAACCAACTACAAGGACCGGATCATCGACCCGGTGGTTCAGGAGTCGATCAAGATGGTCACGGCCAAATATACCGCCGAGGAGCTGGTCAAGAGCCGCGCGCGGGTCAAGCAGGAGGTCGAGGATTATCTGACTGAACGGCTGCGGGAGTACAACATAATAGTGGAACCGGCGGGGGTTTCGATCACCAACTTCAACTTCTCGCCGGAGTTCAATGCGGCAATCGAGGCCAAGCAGGTCGCCCAGCAGGACGCCGAGAAGCAGCGCTACGTGCTGCAGCGGGCCGAGCTGGAGCGGCAGACGGAGATCGCCAAGGCCAAGGGCGAGGCGGAGGCGGCCAAACTCAAGTCTATCGCGCTGCAGACCCAGGGCGGCTCCAAAGTCCTCGCGCGCGAGTGGATAGAGAAGTGGGACGGCCGCCTGCCGACAGTCACCAGCGGGCAGGGGATGATCATCGACATCAACTCGATCATGAAGCAGGCGCAGTAGGGGATCTGCCGGGTACCAAGCAAATCGATCGCCCGGGATTTGCAATCCCGGACGCCTCTTCTGGGATCTTTGATCCCCGAACACGCGTGCAGTGGGTCACAGACCCGGGAAGACCGGCTCCGGTTCCAGATCCCGACCATAAGGCCATACTGGCTGTCCGTGAGTGCTCGCCCCTGGAGCATTGCAGCTAGGTTGAGCGTCTCTCTGAATCGAGAGGAGTCCGGCCCAGGAGGAAGGTAGTGAACGCAGCTATGTTCACAATCTCTGCAGACGAGCTAGCGAAGGTTCCGTATATGGGAGCAGTACCTCGCGACGGTAGGTCAGTTTGCCAGCTGTCGTTCTACGATCGTGCTGCCGACGAGTGGGCATTGTACCTGGAGATGAGTGGGAACCTGGTGCGGATGGATGCAGAACCGGCGATGGGAACCTACTGGGGGCAGGTACCACAGGATCCCAGTAGAGACGTCTGCATACCCTTGTTGGATCTCGTCTACCAGCAGTTGTCTTGGCCCCGTGTAGCAGGGGCGATGCGCGGATTGACAGGGGATTTCCACAACCTCGCAGCCATCCTGGGCAAATACCTGGTTATGGCCCGGGACTCTGTCACCCCACGAACAGCCAGGACGATGATGATGGTAACCGAACTGGAGTACTTGCTGATACTAGTGCGGTCGATGTACGACGGTCTGCAGAAGGTATCCAAGCAGTTGGCCGCCACAGTGAGAAGCCCTTCTCCCCCGCATGACCGCATCATCACCGATCTTCCCGACAGCTTCGCCAAGGTAGTGCTGAGTGCAAATCGTCTGCGGAGCAACGACGAACTGGCTGAGCGCTTTCGGCTTCCGCTGCCGATCGCTCAGTTCTACCGTGACGAAGGCCAACTGTTCCACAAACTGCGGGAACTGCGGGACGCAATTGGACACCACGGCGTGTCTCCTGGAACCATAGTTGACCTGGATGAGGGCATGGCGATTCTCACCAATGAGGCACCATGGTGTCATCTGTCCGTTTGGCGACAGGATACACTCAGGAACAGCAACTGCGGGTCATTGCGTGCTTTGTTCCTCTTCCTGGCTCATCAGGTGTTGTCGCTCACAACGCGGTTCGCGGAGGCCTATGCGTCCTGCATCGGCCTGCCATCGGCCATCTGTCCGGGTTGGCACATCTACTTGCGCAATGACTGCAGCCACAACTTGGTGACCTTGGCAAGCGATATGGAGAACCCTTGGGAGAGACAGGCTGCTGATCTGTGACTATGCGATATCGAATCTGGGCTAGACCACAGTCAGCTCTTTGGCCGCCTTCGTAATGACCTCCACTCCCCCCTCCGTCACCACGATATCGTCTTCGATCCTCACCCCACCCCAGCCCTCGATGTAGATGCCGGGTTCGACGGTGATGACCATGCCGGGTTCGAGGGTAATGTCGCTCATTGTGGAGAATCCGGGGCCGTCGTGGACGACTATGCCGAGGGAGTGGCCGAGGCCGTGGCCGAACTTGTCGCCGTAGCCCTTGGAGGTGATGTAGTCGCGCGCGACCGCGTCGATCTCCTTACCGGTCTTACCCGGTCTGATCGCGGCAGTGCCCTGAAGCAGGGCATCGAGCACGGTCTGGTAGACCTCGCGCTGCTTTGCATCCGGCTCGCCGAAGAAGATCGTGCGGGTAATGTCGGAGTTGTACTTCGCACGGGTTGCGCCGAAGTCGAGTTTGAGCATCTGGCCTCTCTCAAGCACGGCGTCAGTTGGCTGGTGGTGAGGCTCGGCGGCGCCTGGTCCAGCGGCGGCGATGGTGTCGAAGCCTGGCTTGCTCGCCCCGAGCTTGCGCATGGTGAAGTCGATGAAGATCGCGATCTCGCGCTCGGTCATCCCGGGCTTCACCTCGCGGCAGACGGCGTCGAATGTGGCATCGCTGATCTCGGAGGCGAGGCGAATCAGCTCGACCTCGTGCGCGTCCTTGACCATCCGAAGCTTACCAACAACTCCTCGCGTGCCCCTGAGCCTAATGGCGCGGTCGATCTGCTTGCGCAGGTCGCGATAGGCTGTCACGGTGAGGTTGTCCGACTCGAACCCGACCACGCTGGGCTTGGCCTCCGCGATCAGGCCTGACGCGGCCTTACAGAGCGACATATTGGAGTAGTCGCGGACATCCGTCTGTGGACACTCCTTGCGCGCCTGCACCGAGTAGCGCGGGTCAACGAGAATGGTCGATCTATCGCCCGTCACGAGGACCGCTGCCGTCGAACCCGTGAAGCCGGTCAGGTAGAAAACGTTGTTGATATCTGTCACGAGCAGCGCATCGACCTTGAGGCCGGCCATTCGCTCGCGAAGCTTCGTTAGCCTGGCGTTATGCACTCTTCGCTACCCCCACAATCGCCCGCAGGCCCAGCATATAGCTCTCGGAGCCGAACCCAGCCACCTGCCCGACGACCACAGGCCCCGTCACCGACTTGTGCCGGAAGTCCTCGCGCGCGCAGATGTTGGACATGTGTATCTCGACAGCGGGAGTGGTGACGGCAGCGAGCGCATCCCGAATCGCGTAGCTATAGTGCGTGAACGCGCCGGGGTTGATGACTATCCCATCGAACTGCCCGGGCGAAGTCTGAATCCAGCCGATAATATCGCCCTCGGAGTTCGACTGCCGGACCTCGACTTCAGCCCCCAGCTCCTGGCCGAGCTTGATCAGCCGCTCGTTGATCGACTCGAGCGTATCAGTCCCGTAGACGCCCGTCTCTCGCGTCCCGAGCAAGTTCAGGTTCGGACCGTGTATGACCAGTATGCGCATTGCCACCCTCCCATGGAGTCGAAAGTCCAAAGTCCAGAGTGCAAAGTCAGAGCATGCTGAGGCCTGTGCCGGCAAGCCCTGCGTAGTCATGGCACTTTCGACTTTGGACTTTGCACTTTACACTTGAGACGCCAGGTATTCCCCTATCACAGCGTCTGCTTCTCCATCCAGCCTCACAACGCCTTTGTGAATCCAGATCGCGCGGGAGGCGACGCGCTTGGCTGACTCGAGATCGTGCGTGACGAACACGATCGTCCGGCCGCTCTTCTGGAACTCCTCGATCCGGCTGTAGCACTTGTCCTGAAATGCCGCATCGCCTACCGCGAGGACCTCGTCGATCAGCAGGATGTCCGGGTCGGTCTCGACCGCAATGGAGAACCCCAGCCTCAGCAGCATTCCATTTGAATATGTCTTCGTCTGCGCGTCGATGAAGCTGTTTAGCTCGCTGAAGTTGATGATGTCCTCGAGCTTGGCCTTGATCTGCGAGTGCGTGAGGCCCATGATCGCGCCGTTGAAGAAGATGTTCTCGCGACCGGTAAGCTCCGGCTCCATCCCCGCGCCGAGGTCGAGCATAGTCGAGAGGCGGCCATTCACCTCGACCGTGCCGCCCGCGGGCTTGTAGACCTTGGAGATCACCCGCAGCAGGGTGCTCTTGCCCGAGCCGTTGCGGCCGATGATGGCGACGGTCTCGCCCTCGTTGATCGTGAGGCTGACGTCGTTGAGCGCCAGGAGCGTCTCTGGCTGCTTCCGGCGGAACGAGAGAACCGCGGCCTTGAGCGAGGTCTGCAGCTCGTGCGGCAGGACGAAGGTCTTGGTCACGTTGGAGATGGTGATCGCGGCCGCACCACCCGGCGTTCCGTCATTCCGATCGCCCAATCCGTCATTTCGAACGCAGTGAGAAATCTCGGCCACGGCTACACCCTCTCCGCAAAGACGTGCTTGCGCTTGTTGAAGAATGCGTAACCACCCACCGCGACCAGAACGCAGATAACCGCCGAAACCGCCAGCATCCCATAGTCCAGCGGCTGCGCCTCGATGTTCATCCCCCTGAGCTGGAGGTCCGTCACCGGCAGCAGCGTCTTCCTGTATGCCTCGATAAGCATATTCATCGGGTTCAGCAGGTAGAGCTTCCACAGCAGGAGCTTGTAGGTCTCGGGGATGCCCAGTCCGACGATTCGCGAGTACACCAGTTCCGCCGGATACATGATCGGCGTCAGGTAGAAGAACACGTTCAGCAGGACTGTCAGCATATACTTCGTGTCCTCGAAGAACACGTTGGTGCAAGATACGATCAGCGTCAGACCGACGATCAGCAGGCACTGCATTGCCGCCAGCACCGGCAGCCAGAGCGTGCCCCACTGCAGCCCCGCGCCCTCGAGCGTGAAGTGGATGTAGACGATCAGGTAGACGAAGAACACCCCCAGTGCGAGCAGGAAGTGAATCAGATTCGAAATCACCGCCGACAGGGGCAAGACCTCGCGCGGGAAATAGACCTTGCGCAGGAGGTCGCGGTGGTGGATCAGAATCTGGCTTGAATCCAACAGCGCCATCTGAAAGAACACCCACGGCAAATACGCCACCAGCAGATAGGCCGAGTAGTTGGGCATGTCCAGCCGCAGCACATATTTGACCACGAGCGTGATCGTCGCGACCTGCACCAGGGGGTTCAGAAGCGACCAAAAGAAGCCGAGGACAGAGTTCTTGTAGCGGACCTTGAGGTCTCGGACGACGAGTTGCCTCACAAGGTCGCGGTATCCGTAGAGTTCTCTGATCTGGTCAAGCATAGGCGGATGGCTGATGGCCGATAGTCGACAGCAGTGCTACAAGCATGATAGGTGCAGTGGGGATAGAAGTCAACGCGGAGGACAGCGATAGCTTAGCCTTCCGAGCATCCACATCCGTTAGTCCTGAGTAGGTGAGGGGCTTAGCCTTCCGAGCATCCACATCCGTTAGTCCTGAGTAGGTGAGGAGCACCGTATCGAAGGACGTTGCCGAAGCGCCGGCCCGTTCGATACGCTCCGCTACTCAGGCCCCACGCGGGATAGAGTCCTGCTCCTCAAGCGGTCGATGACGCCCGCAGGGGACCCAGGCAAGATCAAGTCTGTCGACATCGTGGGCCATCCGGAGGCCATAGTAAGCCGGGTGTCAGTCTAAACTCGTGGTACCGCACCCGAAACCCAGGGGAGAGTTGGGAAATGCGGGGGCAGATGAACTCAGCACATCCGCAGCCTGTACCTCCAATATGGGATTGCCACCGGGGCGCGACAGCACCCCTCGAACGCGCACAAAGTCGCCGTCTCCGATACCGTAGGCAGCCGCGCTAGCTATGAGGACCGGATATCCGGAGCCATCATCCAGGTAAGCGTCCCAGCCGTTGTAGTCGGTTGCTCTTCCACTAACGACAAACAGCCAACGACCTCCGGCTGCATCCACAATACTGTCTCGCAAGGCCCTTGTGGTGAGTGCAACGACGGGAGCCGTGGTATAACCAGTGCTTGCGTCTTGTACGACATTGCCCAGGTTATCTCTGACTTCGAATTGCACTGGATGATAGCCCAGGGAGACGCTGGCCGAAATGGAACCTGTCCAGCAGCAGGTGGAAGTCTTGGTCAAGCTCACACCATCTGCAGTGACGCTGGTGATGGTCGACGGGTCCTGGACGGACACACTAACGTAGATCGTGTCTCCCGCCGCCAGCCGCCCGTCGGGGTTGATCGAAACATCAATCTCAGGCGGCGCAGCATTCACGACACGAGCGAGCCCACCTACAAACAGCAAACTGACAATAGTCGCGACGACTAACGTCGTGATTGCGCCTGCGCGCATCGTTGAGCCTCCCAAGAAGAGTTCTGCCGGCCAACCTCAATGTATCACGCGATTCTGCCACTGTCAACTCACAAGACGCCAGCGTGCTCCTGATCATTCTGACCCCCACGCACAACACGGAACCGGATGCTAAACAAGGGAGGGGTCGTTTCCGACCCCTCCCTTGGATACTGTGCAAGTTTGTAACCTTGCCTGTATTCGTCTACTTGCTGACCGACTATCTGAGGAACAACATCTCCGCGTATGTCGGCAGTGGCCAGTCGCGAGCATCCACCAAGGTCTCGAGCTTGTCCGCGGCAGCGCGAACCGCGTTCATCACAGGGACGACTGAGTCTCTGTACTCCTCCGCAGTCTGCGCTTTGATGATGGTTGCGTCCAGCGATGCGATCGCGGCCTGCAGCTCGCAGGCAAGCTTGGAAACCTCGCCGTAGGCTTGCTCGTGGGCGCAGGCGCAGAGACCGGCACTCTTGGCCGTTGAGATCGCGCTCAAGAGTTTTCCGGAGTAGGCCAGCACCGCGGGCAGAATCTCACGCCTTGCCATATCAAGAGTCGTCAGCGCCTCGATGTTGATCTCCTTGCAGTAGCGCTCGAGGAGGATTTCGTGCCGCGCGTGCAGCTCGCCCGCGCTCAGAACGCCGTGTCTTTCAAACAGCGCCTTCACCTTCTCGTCGGCCATGCAAGACAGCGCGTCCACGCTGTTCGCTGTGTTTGGCAGGCCACGCTTCTCGGCCTCAGCGATCCACTCCTGCGAGTAGTTGTCGCCGTTGAAGATGATTCTGCCGTGGTCCTTGGCAATCTCTTTCACGATCTCCTGGACCTTGGCGGGCACGTCGTCGGCTTTCTCGAGCTGATCGGCGAGATCGGCGAGTACATCGGCAACAATGGTGTTCAGCACGAAGCACGGGCCCGCGGTCGACTGGCTGGAGCCCACCATTCTGAACTCGAACTTGTTGCCGGTAAATGCGAACGGCGAGGTTCGGTTGCGGTCAGTGGAGTCCGCGGGAATCGGCGGCAGCGTGTTGACACCCAGCTTCAGATGATCGCACACGCTCGATGCGCCGGATATCGCCCCATTGCCGATACAGTTCAGCAAGTCTGTCAACACCTCTCCCAGGAAGATGGAGATAATCGCGGGAGGAGCTTCATTTGCCCCCAGCCTGTGATCATTCCCCGCGCATGCTGACGACGCTCGCAGTATCGCTGCGTTCTCGTGGATGGCCCGAACGACCGCGCACAGGAACACCAGGAACTGCATGTTCTCGTGCGGAGTTCTTCCTGGCTCGAGCAGGTTCATGCCATCATCAGTGGACATACTCCAGTTGTTGTGCTTGCCACTGCCGTTGACGCCCGCGAACGGCTTCTCATGCAGGAGACAGGCGAATCCGTGGTGGATGGCCACTTTGCGCATGGTTTCCATTGCGATCTGGTTGTGGTCCGTGGCGACATTGACCGTCGCGAAGACCGGGGCCATCTCATATTGCGCCGGCGCAACCTCGTTGTGCTGGGTCTTGGCCATGACGCCTAGTTTCCACAGCTCGATGTTGAGATCGTCCATGAACGCGGCGACTCGCTCGTGAATAGCGCCAAAGTAATGATCCTCCATCTCCTGACCTTTGGGAGGTGGCGCGCCGAAGAGGGTTCGTCCCGTCAGAACCAGGTCCATTCTCTTGCGGACAAACTCGGAGTCCACCAGGAAGTACTCCTGCTCCGGTCCAAGGGTCGGTGTGACCCTGACGCTGGTCTCGTTGCCGAGAACCCGCAGAACACGCAGAGCCTGCTTGTTCAGGGCTTCCATCGAGCGCAGCAGAGGGGTCTTCTTGTCCAGCGCGTCACTGGTATACGAGCAGAACGCGCTCGGGATGTACATCGTGACCGTCGAGCCGTTCTCCTTGATGAAGACGGGAGACGTGCAGTCCCACGCGGTATAACCCCTGGCCTCGAAGGTGGCTCTCAGACCGCCCGAGGGGAAGCTAGACGCGTCGGGCTCGCCCTGAATCAGCTCCTTGGCGGAGAACTCCATGAGTGTGCGGCCATCGTTAGTGGGAGAAATGAATGAATCGTGCTTCTCCGCTGTAACGCCGGTCATAGGCTGAAACCAGTGGCAGAAGTGGGTGGCGCCCTTCTCGATAGCCCAATCCTTCATCGCGTTCGCCACAACCCCTGCTATCGACGGGTCCAAAGGCTGACCATAGTCCATGGTGGCCTTGATCTGCTTGTAGACATCCTTCGGCAGTCGCTCCCGCATCGTTGCCTGGTTGAAGACATTTGAGCCGAATATCGAGGTGACCGAGTCTCTTCCGTTATCCATTCACTTCTCCTTTGCGAGCGACTCAGCGCGCAAGCGCGCTTGTTCGCTCCTCACGAAACTCCGTTCCATTGGGAGTGCACTTACCATAGATTGTCGCCTCAGGATGTTTCCAGCCTGTTACATGCCCATTAAGCTGGTGTTGCTTTCGGGCTTCAGGGTCGAGAGCGCCAATCTCGTCCGGAATGTCTGGACGTCAGTCAGGCACGCTTCCACCCGACAGCCAGTCCTCCAACCGTCTATAGTGCGAGGACGCCATCCGCCCTTTCCACCTGCGCGCACCGAGCTTGAGAATGATCCTGCCCCGGCCATCTGCCAGAGGATCGCCTTCGTAATCCCAGCGCACCTCGTGCTGCTGTGCAAGGCAGAGGTCAGAACCGAACTGCGAGACCATCAGCACTTCGCCATCGAGCAACCCGATCTTCCACCGGCCAAAACGAGTCACCAGTCCGGCCGTGTCTGTGTCAACAGACGGCCTACGGCGCATCACGCCCCTGATGAGACGGTCGGTCTCCTCAGCAAGACCGGGGTCCACAGTCCGTATAGCGAGAAAGCGCCGATACTTCCTGTAGAGGAACACACAGACTACGATGACCATGCAGAACAACATCACGAGGAACGCGTGGTCCATGAAATCGTTCGACCGGAGCTTCCAAGCCGTCCTGGCTGCCATCACGAACCAAACCGCCCATATTGCGCACAGAACTCGCGCCATCCATGCTGCTGGCGATCTGATCATGTACACTCCGAAGCCGACGAAGCACAAGCCATAAAGAACATCGCCAACCTTGGGCGACGCACCAGCTGCGACAACTGGAAGGACCAACGACATCCCGCCCATCGCGATCATCCAGATCCCGAGCTGGAGAAAGAACCGCCGCATATACCACGCCTCAGCCGCGTTCCACCTGTCTTCCCACCGCACTGTCAATGAACACTCCCTTCTCGTACATCAAGCATCGGGGGCACCCTGACCCGGAGCGCATGCCGGACAAGCGGTCGTCCCTGAGTAGATGATGTCTCTCACTCCCATCGCTTGCCTCTAGTCGCGGACGCCCGCACTCCAAATGGCGTCGTCAGCATTTGAAGCTGTAGCTCCCTGACCCGACCCGGTAGACCGCGCGGCCGTCTTGGACTCCCGCGAACTCGACCCCATCAGACCCAGAGGCGGGCACTTCGCTCTCTGCTACAGAGTCTGGCGATTGGGTCGGCAGGTAGACAGCTGCCGTCGCGTTGGCTGGAATCTCCACGTCGAGCCTGAGCACGTCGTCAGTCAGCTTCCAACCGCTCTTGATCAGTCCGTACGGCGACACATGCTCGGCTCGCGCCCACGTCAGGTCACCGACAGGCTGCGGGCGGATGATGATGTGCTTGAACCCGGGCAAAGCCGGGTCGGGGTTGATGCCGGCGAGGGTCTGGAAGAACCACGCGCTGATGTCGCCGAACATAATATGGTTCAGGGAGTTCTCGCCTCTCCAATCCTCCCACAGCGTCGTCGCGCCTTGCTCCAGCCAGTGGCCCCAACTGGGGAACGTCCGTTGGTTGGCGATCCGGTAGGCAACATCGGCACGACCATTGTCCGTAAGCGCGTGCAGGATGTACTTTGTACCGAGGATCCCGCACCAGAGGTGACCATCGCGCGCCTCGACGTCAGCAACCAGCGCCGCGAGGACCTTGGCCTTATCGTCTCCATCCACAAGGCCCTGGTAGATCGCGGCCGCCATCCCCGTCTGCTCCTCGCCCTCGAACTTGCCCGTCTTGGGGTTGTAGAACCTGGCGATAAAGGCTTTCCTGATTGCCTCAGCGAGTTCGGCGTAGTAGATTGCCTCATCGGTCTTCTCAAGCATCGCCGCGACCTGTGACACGATCAGCGTATCCACGAAGTAGTATGCGGTCGAAGTCAGCGCGTAGGGCGTCTTGAACCCCTCCGCGCCACCCTCCGGCGGGCACCAGTCGCCAAGGCCCCATTCGACAATATCGTCCACAGAATGCGCCGCCACGCACTCGAGATAGAGCTTGAACCGCTCGTAGTGCGCCATCAGAAGCCGCGAGTCGCCGCGATAAAGCCACATGTAGTAGGGGATCAGCAGAAACGCGCTGTCCCAGGCTGGGCCGTTCCCCCACCCATAGCCGGCGGTATCGGTCGGGACTATGCCAGGCAGCAATCCATCGTCGTGCTGAACGTCCTCGAAGTCGTCCATCCACTTGGTGTAGCTCGCCTCGGAGCCAAAGTTATAGAGGCCGGTCTCCGCTGCAAGATGCGCGTCGCCGGTCCAGCCGTTCTTCTCCCGGTGTGGGCAGTCTGTCGGAATTCCGACGAAGTTGCTGAGATATGACCACCGGGTGCAGCGCTGGATGTCGTTGAAGAGGTCATTGGAGCATTCGAAGCTGCCCCGGCTCTCGAAATCTGTGCTCACCACGCAAGCGGTTAGGCTTTCTCGGCTTGGTCGGCCTGGGAAACCGGTGATCTGCGCATATCGGAAGCCATGATAGACGAAGCGAGGCTCCCACGTCTCGACAGCCTCCCCCTTGCAGATATAGGTATCGGTCTGGAACTTGCCGGAGTAGACGAATATCGCATTCCGCTCGTCGATGAGACCTTCATCGGTCAGGCGTTCATCGTAGCGGATCGAGATGGCGGTCCCAGTAGGGCCGGAGACCTTGAGCCTCCCCCACCCCGCCAGGTTCTGGCCGAAGTCTACCAGAAAGACACCGGGACGGGGTTCAGTGATGGCGACGGGCTTAACGGTCTTGGTCATGCGGACCGCAAGCGTCCGGCGCGCCTCTAGCTTTCCCTTGGGGCCATCGACAAGGACAACATTCGACCAATCGGAGTCGCTGTAGCCAGCTGTGTCCCAGCCAGTCTTCTCAAGCCGCGCATCGTAGACCTCGCCGTTGCGGATACCATCGAACACCCGAGGCCCGGTGCTGGTCTTCCATGTCGCGTCCGTCACGATAGTCTCCGTCGTGCCGTCCGCATACTGGATCTCGAGCTGCATCAGCAGGCGCGGCGGCTTGCGCCAGGGAGCCTGATCGAAGCTCCAGCAGCAGCGAGTGTGGGCGTTGTAGAACCCGTTGCCTAGTTCGACGCCAATCGCGTTAGCGCCCTGTCTGACATGCTCCGTCACATCGCGCGTGATGTAGATGACGCGCTTGTCATAGTGCGTGAAGTCGGGCTGGAGCACATCGTCGCTGACGAGCTTACCGTTGATGTGCAGATCGTGGAAACCCAAGCCGCAGATATGAGCGGTCGCGTGCTTCACCGGCTTCTCGATGCCGAACTCCTTGCGCAGAAGCGGGCTCGGCACAGTCTGGCTGATGCGCGATTCTGTCTCGGCGTCTCGCTTCCTGATCTCGGGGCTGATGAATTCCGCAGGGTCGAGTTCAGCACGCGCGCCGATCCATTGAGCTTGCCAATCCGACGGGTCCAGCAAACCCATCGTCCACAGCGCGGGCTCGCTCCATTGCGACGGCTGATCGTCCCTGTCCCACACGCGAACGTTCCACCGGCAGCGCATACGTGACCTGAGCGGACGGCCTGCGTACGGCACGAGCACACTCTGGTCCGACGCCACCTTGCCTGTGTCCCAAAGCTCACCATCATCGCTCGTGACGATGATCTGGTAGGCGGTCTGGTGATCGCCGCGGCGTCGGGACTGTATAAACCAGCTCAGCCGAGGCCGCAGAACGTCAATGCCAAATGGATCGACCAAGTATTCACATCTGAAATTGGTAGGTTTCACGCGCGCACTTTCCTCACATGTCTTGCACCGTCGCAGGGATTGCCGGTTGCAGTCCACTCATCGTCAAACAGGCTGCCCTCATCGCCCAAGACCGGCGTCAGCGACACGAGCAGGGGTGATCGCCGAGCCTACCTGTAGCTGTACACCCAGTAGTAGTACTCGTCCCATGCGTTGTTCTTGCTGCTCACGAACTCAATCTTGACTGTTATCGAGGACTTGCTCTTTGTATACGCGGCAGGTATCTCGAAATCCGTATCCTGCCACCTGATCCCGCGATACGTCTTCTCGTAATCGACGCTATACCAGGGCCGCGTCTTTACCAGAACGCCGTCAACATAGACACGACCCATCTGGCGATTGTTCTCCTTATCGGTGCGCCTGCGCAACCTGACTCCGCGATTGGCAGGATCGATGGATGCCGTAAACGTACTGGATCCATCGAAGCTCACGCCACTATCGACTATGGCCGGAGCCTTGAGAAGCACGTTGTTGAACTCTCCGTCGTACCAGAAGCTGCCGGTCTTGTCCTTCCGGGCTCCAATGACCTGATAGTTGTGCTTTGCCTCCGAAGCGCTGTCGCCAACATCCAGTTCATCGGTCAGAGCGAGCCCTGGTGATTCCTGGGCATAGTAGAATGTCACGCTCTCCTCGTCACCCACCGTATACATCCCCTCGTGACCCAGTGGTGAGTTAGGACCGTAGACCTGATGCCCGTGTTTGATGGCTGACTCGAAGAAGTAGTGATCCGGGATGTAGAACCGATAGACGCTCCCGGCGCCTCCGTCGGCTGCGAACGCGCCAAAGATCGCATGCTGCAGGTCCCTGAGCCCCCAGCCCATGTTGTGATCGTCCTCATAGCCCTCGCCATAGATCTGTGGCGTTCGGCTATCGTCGAAGTAGGTCCTCTCGTCTTCCTCCATACTGGTGCCGTAGCGCGCTGCCGTGTGCCCAACCACGTGTCCCTTACCATTCGTCCGCAGATAGGTGTAGTCGACGCCTTCCTTGCGGGGGCGCTCTCTCTCATAGCGGGCGAAGAAGTAACCAGATCCTTTGGGAGGATACTGCCCATTCTGCGACAGGTCATACTGGGTGACAACGCCGATCGACTTGATGTCGTCCTTGCCTCTGTTCTCGATCTCGATCTTAGCCGACTTCCAGAACGGCATAGGAAAGTAGCAGTACATCCCACTGGGAGAGTAGCCAAGCAGCAGTGACTTGAAAGAAGCTTCCAGCTTGGTCCTGTAGACCCCGAAGAAAGCGCCCAGCGGCGCCTCCACTTGTGGCTGAGGCTTGCCGTCCCAGGTTATCTTGATCCACGTGTTGAACAGGACTTCCTCGCTCGGCGGATCGATGCTAACCCGCAGCGAACTGATCGATCCTTGTCCCGTTAGCTCCGGAAGACTCAGACTTTTGCCCGCCGGCAGATCGGCAGAAGTGCTGGCTTCCTTGTTTCCCTCAGTCTGCTTGGGGTCCTGCCCCAGCCTGGCCGTATCCCAGAGCGCAAGCAGCTTGCTCTGATCTTGCCCCGGTCTCCAGGATTCCAGTCCGGGATCCTCGCTGAGCGTATGATAGGTGTAGTTGTACCAATGCCAGCGTCCGGGGGCGTCGGGAATCTTGTCGGCCCGCCCGGTCCAGGGTAGATCAACGGTACCCGGCCCACCCGGCTCTCTGCTCAGAGTAACTTTCAGCCGCTTCTTGAAGTACATCGGACAGTACATCACACGGAAATCAGACTTGCCATCCACGGCCAGAGGGTAGCGGAATATGCCAAGCGGGTTCTTCTCGCTGAAGAACGTTGAGACGTCCATATCCACACGAGGCTGCTTCTCATCGTCAAGGTAGTAGCGGACATTGATCCCGTCGCATATTCCCCGCCAGAGGTTGATGTGATGCCGATACAGGCAGCCCGGGCCCATCGCGTCGAATATGACCACTTCCCCATCGGACTCCGTATAGAGCGGGAAGTACTGCCAATCGTAGTTGTCTCCGGCTCGATCGTAGGAGCAGAACTGGTGAGTCTGTATCCCCTCGCGTATCAGCGGCAAATCGCGCACCGAGAAGAATGACTCTGGGCCACCCCAGGCAAGACAGTGACCACAAACAAGTGGCAAGACTAATAGCAGGAGCACGTTCAAAACAATCATTCGTTCCATTCGACTCCCCCTCTGAACCAGTAGCCAGTTGGCCTTGTTGTCTCCTGACTAGATATCCTCAAACAGGTCGCAGTCAGGATCCTTGGGCACCGCGTCTGGCGTCTTTGCCCCTTCACACAAACCTTGGAACCTGCACCAGCGGCAGCACCAGCCGCTCTCGTTTACCGGGAAGTCGTCGATACTCGCAGAGCCTACGGCCGGCTCCAGCTCAAGCATCTCGTGAAAGCTCGTTCTCACCAGGTCCGCGACCCTGTCGACGTCCACTGGAGTCGGCCTGAACTCGTCGATCTCGAGCTTCGGCTGCAGGTAGACCGCTGCAAGCTTGGTCGATGTCGGCTCCCAGCCCCACTGCCATTGGCCATAGAGCGAGTAGAGAATGAGCTGGTCGCGGTCGTGGATACTGCGCTCGCCGGTCTTCCAGTCGATGATAGTGGGCTCG
This sequence comes from uncultured bacterium, assembly GCA_964523735.1. Lineage (GTDB taxonomy): Bacteria > Armatimonadota > UBA5829 > UBA5829 > UBA5829 > CAZFYZ01. The sequence goes on from CAZFYZ010000038.1 coordinate 15,295, forward strand.
CCGGTCTCGTGCGCGAAGTCGATCTTGGCATAGACTTTGATCCCGTCGAGGTCGAATGACGGGAACCCGTCCTCATCAGCGGCTTTCCAGGTCTCCGGCTCGATAGTCTCTACCTCGTGCCACAGATCGGAGGTAAACAAGTTCTCAACGCAGGCCCAGGCCACCCGCCGGTGCTCGCGGATTCGCTCATCGGCGTCGGGGATCCCGTAGTAGTGCTCGAGGAGGTTTGTGACATCCTTCATCTTCACGCCCGGCGGGCGGTTGTCGCGGTGCCACATCCGCTTAATGGACTCATTGTAGGCTCGCCGCATGACCTCCGTGATGCGGCCCTTGGCGTCGTCCAACGCAATCCGCCCGCCGCCTTTCATTGTGGCCAGGGCATCGGCGATGATCTCGTGCACCAGGTGGCCGCGCATCATCGCGAGCTTCGTGATGCAGCGCATCTCGTAAAGCTTCCACTTCATCTTCTCGTCCTGCATCCAGAAGCGGTGGTAGAAGTACTTCCGGCGGCAGGTCTCGAAGCGGCCCCTGCTCGAGAACGACCATGACAGGGCTGGCGGCTGGCTGTAGTCCACAGGGCCTCCTTGAGGCAATTGCGATTAGGAGTTATGAGTTACGAATTCAGTAACAGCCTCTGCTTCGACACGTAGGCTCTCAATCCTTGGTCGCCGGCCGAATTCTATGCCAGCATGTACCAATATCCGCCCTTCTCCTGGACCTCGACGGGTATCGAGAAGAGCTCGGAGAGGTTGGCCTCAGTAAGCACGTCGCGCTTGGCCCCATCGCGGAAGACGCGGCCATCCTTGATCATGATCACGCGACCGATCTCGGGTATGATGTCCTGCAGGCGATGGGTGACCATTATGACACTCCTGCCCGAGCGCGCCAGCTTACGCAGTATCTCGGCAAACCTGCGCGCAGAGCGGGGGTCGAGGTCGTTGTTGGGCTCATCGAGCACCAGCGCGCGCGGCTCGTGGACCAGCGCCCTGCCTATCAGAACCCTCCGCGCCTGGCCTGATGACATGTCGGTCATGTCCCTGTCGGCAAGGTGCGCGATCTCCAGCAGGTCAAGGATCTCGGCGGTCTTGTCCTCCATCTTGCTGGCAACCCTGTGGTTTGGATACAACCCAATGCTGCCGAAGAACCCCGAGAGCACGACCTCTCTGCAAGGCATCTCCCGGTCGCAGATATGCTGCAGATCGGCTGAGATGATACCGAGCATCGACCGGAGACGGAACAGGTCCCAAGTGCTCTCACCCAATATGCGTAGCGGAGGCTTGATCTCAGCGGCGGGTATGCCGTCCACTCCGTTGCTCGAAGCAAATGGGTAGCACTCGCGCGTGATCGTCTTGATCAGAGTGGACTTCCCCGAGCCGTTCGGCCCGATGATCGCGACATTCTCGCCCGGTTGTATGCTAAAAGACACTCGGTCGAGGGCAACAGTGTCTCCACGCATCACCGTTACGTTGTTGAACTCCAGCAGCGCGTGACCGTGGCTTGGCGTAGTCATTGTAGAACTCCTGTCTTGCGAGTGGTTGTCAGACCATTCTACACCAAAAACGAGCGATATGTCCCGAGCCATAATCCTGCCCAAATCACCGAAGGCAAGTGCGGCCTAAGTGACGAACTAACTCTGGGATGTGGATCCCCTAATCCCTAACACCCAATCCCTAACCCCTATCCCGGAGGTTTCCGTGCTGTCAATCGAAGCAATCGAACTCAACCGCCTGGTCATCCACGGCGTCAACAACCTGGCCGACGAGGCTGACATAGCAGACAGAGAGGAAGTGCTCTCTGACGGTCTGCGGCACTTCTTCGAGGAGCATATCCGCAACTGCGTCAAGTCCACCAGCGCAAAGACCGCGAAGTTCACCAGCTCCTCGACGACGATCTCCACCTGCGCCGCGGCGATCATCGAGAAGCCGGAGACGTTTGTCGAGCAGTGCTCGGTGCTCGGCAAGTGGTTCGCGCACCAGATGGAGGGCTCGCCCCAGATACAGACATACCTGGCCGTGGCGCTCTTCACCGATCTTGACACCGAGGATCGTTACCTGGCTCTGCTGAAGCTCGATCCGATCAAGGCGTTCGTGCGCAGGCCTTCTGGAAGCGACTTCGAGGCCGTTCAGATCCTGCCTGACCCGTCCCGCCAACTCCTGCGCTTTGCGATCGCGAGGCCTTACAGCGACGAAACTCGGCACGACCTGACTTTCCGCAACACGCCGGCGTCCAAGGACGAAGAGCCGGACGTTTCGGCGATCTGGATCGAGGGCTTCCTGGAGGCCAACGAGGTCCAGACCCCCCGCGAGATGACACAGCTCGTGGTCAAGGAGACGGAGAAATGGATTCAGGCGAACGATGAAGCCATTGGCGAGGAAGCCGCAACCCAGCTCAGAAACGCGGTGCGCACGCTCGCGCAGTCCGAGGAACTGGACCTCGAACAGATAGCCGCCACGGTCATTGCTGACGAAGAGAAACGCGAGGAGTATATCGGTCGCCTACTCGACAAAGGGCTCACCGAAACCCAGTTCCGTCCCGACCGCGAATGGGCCGAGCGTTCGTCTCGAAAGACCACCTATCTCTGCGATGACGGCGTCCAGATCAGCGGCCCGAGCGATGTGATCGATGATGTCGTCACGATCCTGCCGAAGTCAGCCGACCGGAAGACCCGCATTGCCATCGAGACCAGGAAGTTCCAGCAGAAGTAGGCGAGGGGACAGACCGCAGAAGTGAGTAACGGCATCTATCCTGAAAGCATCTGCTGCAACACGGCAGCGGACTCGAGTCCTTCTCCTGGCAAAGCGTTAACCGGCGATTGACACCGGCCTCCCTGCCGTCGTAGAATATCTAGTGGCCAAAGATCAGTTGGCACAAGAAGAAGCTTGGCGCGGTCAGGTCCCGGCCGCGCTATGTTTGTGAAGGAGTAAACAATGCCGAGAACAGCCTCGACAAACGACCGCCCGGTCAAAGCAGCCGCAAAGTCTGCCTCAGGAAACTCGAAGCTCAAGGAGTCCAAGGCAGAACTGCTCGACTACCTCCGGCAGATGTATGAGATACGCAGCTTTGAGGACACCGTCTATAAGCTGCTGAGAGAAGGGACCATCAAAGGCGCATCGCACCTGTATGCCGGTCAGGAAGCCGTAGCCGTCGGCGCGATCTCTCTGCTCGAAGAGCGCGACGTAATCGCCAGCACTCACCGTGGACACGGACACTGTGGCGCGATGGGCGACTTCCACGCGAAGAAGGGTGGCGAAAAAGCTCGACAAGAACATTGGGACAAGATGATGGCGGAGCTGATGGGCAAGTCCACCGGCTACTGCCGTGGACGCGGCGGGTCGATGCACATCGCCGACGTTCAGAAGGGCAACCTGGGATCCACCGGTATCGTTGGTGGCAACATCCCGATCGGCACGGGCGGCGCCTTGGCGGAGAAGATCCTCAACACGGGCGCGGTCACGCTCTGTTTCTTCGGAGACGGCGCGACCAACACCGGCTCTTTCCACGAAGCGTTGAATATGGGTTCAGCCATGCTCTGCGGCCTGCCCATCGTATACATATGTGAGAACAACCTCTACGGCATGAGCGTGCCGTTCCATGACAAGTCGGTTGCTTGCGCCGGACAGGCCTCCAAGATTGTTGACATCGCTGACCGGGCCTCGGCGTACGGAATGCCGAGCTCGATCTGCGACGGCATGGACGTGATCGAGGTCCGCAAGGCCGTGAAGGAAGCTATCGACCGAGCGCGCAAGGGCGATGGTCCCACCTTGGTCGAGTGCAAGACATATCGTTGGTATGGACACTCCTCCAGCGACCAGAGGGCTTACCGGACCCGCGAGGAAGAGGCCGAGTGGCACGCCCGCGACCCGATCACTGTTCTAAGGGACAGACTGACCAAGGACAAGATCGCGACCGAGAAGGAGCTGGACGAGGTCCAGGCCATCGCATACAAGACCATCGAGGACGCGACCAAGTTCGCGCTCGAGAGCCCCTACCCCGACGTCAGCGAGCTTTACGATGACGTCTACGTTCCCGTTGACAAGCAGAAGCTGGCTGCGGATATCGCGGCCGAGCAGAAGGTGCTGCCCAAGATCAGCCAGATCGAGACTGAGGTCCGAAAGACCGCCGGCGGCACGCTGCCGAAACTCAAGGCGAGCGATGCCAAGGCGCTGGAAGAGAAGTTCGGGATGCCGATCAAGACCTACGGCCAGGCGCTCGTTGACGCTCAGCGCGAAGAGATGAAGCGCGATGAGCGCGTGATCATAATGGGCGAGGACGTCGGCCTCTACGGCGGCGCGTATGCCGCCACACGCGGGCTCTACGATGAGTTCGGGCCGATGAGAGTCATTGACACCGCTATCAGTGAGGCTGCGATCGTCGGCGCGGCGGGTGGCGCGGCCATGCGCGGTCTGCGGCCTGTCGCGGAGATCATGTATATCGACTTCCTGACGATCTCCTCCGACCAGCTCATCCACAACCTCGGCTACAACCGCTACATGTTCGGTGGCAAGACCAAGGTCCCGGCGGTTGTGAGGACCGAGGGCGGAGTCGGACGAAGCATCGCCGGCCACCACTCGGAGAGCCTGGAAGCGATGTTCCTGCACATTCCTGGGCTCTATGTCGTGATGCCATCGACCCCTTACGATGCCAAGGGCTTGCTCAAGGCCGCGATCCGCGACGACAATCCTGTTCTCTTCATCGAGCACAAGGTTATGTATTCCGGCGTCATGGGGCCGGTGCCGGATGATGACTACATCATCCCGCTCGGGGTTGCCGACATCAAGCGCACCGGAACTGACGCCACGATCGTTGCCTACTGCCGGATGCTGCACTTCGCGATGGATGCGGCGGAGAAGCTGGCGGCCGAGGGAATCAGCGTCGAGGTCATCGACCCGCGAACCCTGAACCCGCTGGACATCGGCTGCATCGCCAAGTCGGTTCGCAAGACCGGGCGGCTCATCACTGTCTCCGAGGGCTTCCCGCGCTGCGGAGTCGGGCCGGAGATAGCGCGCCAGCTGTTCGATTACAAGTTCGAGGACGGCTCGACCGGGTTCGACTACCTCGACGCGCAGCCGGTCTTCCTCAGCGGCAAGGATTGCCCAATCCCGATGAGCGAACCCCTCGAGGACGCCTGCGTTCCGAGAGTGCCGGACATCGTGGAAGCGGTGAAGGCAATAGTCTAGTCCCAGTGAGGACTGTAAACTAACAACACAATGGGCCGGGAATCCACCCGGCCCATTCTAGGTTCTGGGGGTTGACCATCGATGGCGAAATACGACGTGGCAATCATCGGTGCCGGCCCTGCTGGGACAATGGCGTCTATCATCGCTGCCCGGCAGGGGAAGCGCGTCGTTCTGCTGGAGAAGAACCCTCAGATTGGCAGGAAGCTCCTTTCGACCGGCAATGGACGCTGCAATCTGACTAACAGGGACGTCACTGTAGATCGGTACCACGGCGCAAGCCCAACGTTCATCGAGAACGTGATTCGCCAGTTTGATCAGCGCGCAACAATGGCATTCTTTCAGGATCTGGGGCTGGTCTTGAAAGAAGAAGACGGCGGCAGGATCTTCCCTCGGACTGACCAGGCTTCCAGCGTTGTGGGCGTTCTGCAGCAAGCCCTCTCGCACAACCGAGTGCATGTGCTATCCGGCTGCCAGGTGGTCGGAATCGAGAGATCACCCGCCTGGGGAATATCTCTGGCCGATGGCGAGGCGGTGCAGGCCGAGGATCTGGTGATAGCAACCGGCGGAAGGGCTGCCCATCACCTGGGTTCGACCGGCGATGGGCTGGGCTGGGCCAAGAAGCTCGGGCACTCGGTTACCTCGACCCATGCTGCCCTCGTCCCCATCGAGACCGCTGAGGCGTGGCCGCAGGATCTTCAGGGCGTCAAAGTCGAAGCCCGCGTGTGGGCGACGAGCGGCGCCGAGACTGTCAGCGAAAGCGCAGGGGATCTTCTCTTCACCAGTTACGGGGTTTCAGGTCCTGCTGCTATGGCTCAAGCGGGGGCAATCGCTCCGTTACTGAGGACATCTCAGGTCTTGCTGCATATCGACCTGTTCCCAGACTTGACAGAAGCACATCTGGACCAAACCGTCCTGCGCATCTTCGAGAGCGGCGCAAGGACAACAGTAGCCGATCGCTTGGTAGGGCTTCTGCCAAGCAGAATGATCCCAGTCATCCTCAGCCTTGCAGGCATTGACGTGGGCGAGCGTGCCGAAAGACTGCCTGATAGCAAGAGGCAGAGCATGGTTCGGGTCATGAAAGACCTGCCTCTGACTGTCTCGAAGCTGCGTCCTTTCAAAGAGGCTCAGGTAACAGCGGGCGGGGTGAGCACCGACGAGATCGACCCCCATTCGATGCAGTCGAAACTGGTCCCGGGCCTATACTTCGCCGGCGAGCTGATAGACGTCAACGGCGACTCCGGCGGCTTCAACCTTCAATGGGCCTGGTCAAGTGGATACGTGGCGGGGATGCTCAGTCGCCGATGAACCGGACATAGGTGTGTGGTTCCTGGGAGCAGTGAACCAGCAGATTGCGGACGTCGGCCCAGAGGGTGCTCGCTCCTCTCTCAGAGAACGTAGTCTCGAGCCTGTCCCACTCCTCCACCGCAACCGCTGCCTGCAATCGATTGAAAACCGTGTCTCCGTAGGGATCAACGAAGCGAATGCAGGCGAAACTAGTGTCAGTCAGTTCCGGCAGCGAGTGAGCGATCACTCCCGCACGATCCTGCACTGCCTCGCTTAGTTCACTGCCCCTCTCATCCAGAAGCACGACATCAATGCCCATGTGATCCTCCGCCTTAGGGCAGGCCTGGAAAGGCAGTCACCAGCTTGCCTGATTGCGTTGTTATCACCGTGTAGGTGCTGGTCTGCCTTCCTGTGGCTCTGTCGGTGCCGATAGTGCGTCCGGCATCGAATATGCGCTTGCAGTTGCCGCGAGATTGCGCAACCGGCGTCAGCAGCTGCGCGTCGCTGATGAGCGCCACGATATCCTCGCCCGCGCTGAACACGCTCTTTCCAGCGGTCTTGGCCCCACCCACGGTATGCCTATCCGTGATATGCTGAAGCGCGCCGCGCGTGATCTCGATAGCCTGCAGACTGGCCTCTGAGAAGTGCGCGCCCGTGCTGCTCGGACCACTTGCCTCTTTGACGTAGGCTGCACCCTGAAATCCGATTCTAGCGCCTGGTGGGAGCGTGCTGAGCACGGCGTGCGATAGGCATTCACAGCTCTCGTCCAGAACCTGGACAACATCGCTGGCTTTGGGCTTTCGGCTATTGCTGTCAAAACCCCGATCCGCCTCATACAGCGCGCGAGCGTTCGCGTCCAAAACGAACTCAGCTTTGCCCGGACCAGTCGCGCGGTAGAGCTTGCGATCCCGCCAGAACTCTTCTTCCTGCTTGACCTGGCCAAACGTCGTAAGCGTCCACCGGCCCTGGGTCAGCGCAATTACTCGGGCGTCCGGCGATATGCGCGCAGTCGAATCAGGTTCGGCGCAACCCGCCAGATCGGATAGGAGCAGAGCAAGAAGAGGGAGGACCCAGAGCAATCGCCAACTAGCGCGGCACCCCGCCAATCCGCTATCCGCCATCCGCTATCGACTCCCTGTCATCCGCCAGCCTCAGCCTGAATATCCCATAGTCCGCGAAGAAGTTGGGCCAGAGGCGGACGCGCTTGCAGACTTGCTTGCCAAGCACGAGGGCGGTCTCCTCGAGGATCTCAAGCCCGTGCTTGCGGCAGAAGGCTCGGAAGTCCTGGATCGTGGTCAGGTGGATATTAGGCGTGTCGTACCACTCGTAGGGCAGGCTCTTGGTCTTGGGCATCCGGCCCCAGAGAAGAAGCTGCAAACGATCGCGCCAGAATGCGAAATTGGGGATGGATATAATGCACTGCTTGCCTACACGTGCGGCCTCTTTGATCAAGAAATCCGGCCTGTGGAGAACCTGAATCGTGCTCGTCAGGATGACGTAATCAAGGCTCGAGTCATTGAAGTCGGCGAGCCCCTCATCAAGATCGCCGTGAAACACGAACAGTCCCTTTGCCACGCACTCCTGAATCGCTGTGTCAGAGAACTCGATTCCCTGCACCCGCGCGCGCTTCTCGGTCTGGAGCGCCTTGAGCAGGTATCCCTCGCCACAGCCGAGGTCCAGCACACTGCTGCCCGGCTCCACCATGTCCACTATATACTGGAACTCGCAGCGCAGCTCCGGCTCCTGGTCCTGTGCCAACGGGTTCAGCAGCCTGGTACTCATTCGGCCACCTTGTTCTTGGGGTCCGCATACTCAAGGAAGTTCACGATCAACCGGCTGAGCGTGTCCACTTCCAGCAGGAAAGCGTCGTGGCCATAGCTGGACTGAATCTCGGCGTAGCTGACGTCCGCATTGTTCCTGCGCAGAGCCGAAACTATCTCTTTCGACATATACGACGGGAAGAGCCAGTCGGAAGAGAAAGACACGACCAGAAACGCTGCCTTGGCCGCCGATAGCTCCTTGCGCAAGTCGCCCGAGGGCTGCGCCAGGTCGAAGTAGTCCATCGCCTTGGAGATATACAGATACGAGTTCGCGTCGAAACGCTTGACGAACGATCCGCCCTTGTAGTTAAGGTAGCTCTCGACCTGGAACTCGGTCACGAAGTCGTAGTCGGGCCGCACTTTATCCTGTAGCTCGCGTCCAAACTTGGCATGCATCGACTGGTCCGAAAGATACGTGATGTGCCCGATCATCCGCGCGATCGAAAGGCCCATCGCTGGGATCTCTTTGCCGTAGTAGTTGCCGTCGGCGAAATTGGGATCCGACATGATCGCGTGCCGCCCGACGGCGTCAAACGCTATCGCCTGCGCCGAAAGCCGGGCGGTTGTCGCTATCGGGATCGCGAGTCGGACCATGTCAGGATAGCTGACCGTCCACTCCAGGGCCTGCATCCCGCCCATGCTGCCGCCGACCACGCACATGAGCTGCTTGATCCCGAGGTGATCGATCAACTCCTTCTGGGCCCTCACGATATCGGAGATCGTTATCATCGGAAAACTCAGGGCATATGGTTGGCCGGTTGAGGGGTTGATCGAGCTTGGCCCGGTCGAGCCCTTGCACCCTCCGATAATATTCGAGCAGATCACGCAGTACTTGGTCGTGTCGAACGCCTTGCCCGGCCCAACCATCTTGTCCCACCAGGGCAGGTGGGTCTCATCGTGAGGGTCGATCCCCGCTACGTGCGCATCGCCCGTGAGCGCGTGCAGTATGAGGATGCAATTCGACTTGTCGGCGTTCATTTCGCCGTAGGTCTCGTAGGCGAGCGTGATCGGCCCGAGCTTCCGCCCGCATTCGAGTACCATCTCGTTCGGCGGCTCGGCGAAAGTGAAGAACCTGGTCTCCACATTCCCTACTGAGTTCTGGTCTTGGACAATAGCCATGGCTGATGGTCTACAGTAGATGCTTCCAATACGCGTCATTTCGAGCAGGGCCGAGAAATCTGCTTTTCTATACAAACGCCAACAGAAGAGCCGAAAAGCAGATTTCTCACTGCGTTCGAAATGACAGTTTTGCTACCTGAGTGCTTGATCAAGGTCCGCGATGATGTCCGCCGGGTCCTCGATACCTATCGACAGGCGGATGAAGTCATCAGTGACACCAGCGGCGATGCGCTCATCTGCGGAGAGCTGCTGATGTGTCGTGCTGGCCGGGTGAATCACAAGCGAGCGGGCGTCGCCGATATTCGCCAGGTGCGAGAGCAGCTTCAGCTTGTTGATGAACCTGATCCCCGCGTCATAGCCACCCTTGATGCCGAAGCCCACGATGCTGCTGCAGCCCTTGGGCAAGTACTTCTTCGCAAGCGCGTGTCCCGGGTGATCGGGCAAGCCAGGATAGTTGACCCAGTCGACCGCAGGATTACTCTTCAAGAACTCTGCCACCTGGAGCGCGTTCGAGCTGTGCTTGTCCATCCGCAGCGACAGGGTCTCGATCCCCTGTAGGATCAGGAACGCGTTGAATGGGCTCATCGCAGGACCCATGTCACGAAGCGCGATCACTCTCAGCCGCGCGGCGTACGCCGCCGCGCCGAATGCCTGAGTGTAGGAAAGCCCGTGATAGCTCGGATCCGGATCGACAAGATGCGCAAACTTGCCGCTTGTCCAGTCGAACTTGCCCGAGTCAACTACGATCCCTCCAAGCGAGGTCCCGTGCCCACCCATCCACTTGGTCAGCGAGTGGATCACGATATCCGCGCCCCACTCGAATGGCCGGCAGAGATACGGCGTCGCCACGGTGTTATCGATCATCAGCGGGATCCCCGCCTCGTGCGCGATCTTAGCAACAGCTTCTATGTTGAAGACATCGAGCTTGGGGTTCCCCAGCGTCTCGCCGTAGAGGAGCTTGGTCCTTGGTGTTATCGCCTTACGATAGTTCTCCGGGTCGTTGGCGTCGACGAAGATCGTGTCCACGCCGAGCCTGCGAAGGCTGTTGTTCAGCAGCGTGTAAGTGCCGCCGTAGAGGGCGGACGACGAGACAATCTCATCGCCCTCCTGCACCAGGTTCAGTATTGCAAGCGTCTCCGCCGCCTGGCCTGACGCCACCGCCACTGCGGCGATCCCACCCTCCAGCGCCGCGACGCGCTTCTCCAGCACGTCCAGCGTCGGGTTCTGCAGCCGCGTATAGATGAACCCCGGCTCCTCGAGAGAAAAGAGCCTGGCTGCGTGATCCGTGTCCTGGAAGGTGTAGGAAGTTGTCTGATATATCGGCACCGCGCGCGAGCCGGTGGCGTCTACTTCGTGCCCAGCGTGCAGGGCCAGGGTGTCGAAGTGGGTCTTGTTCATCTGCAGAAGTCCTTATCTTTGAGCCCGAGAAAAGCGGAGCGAGAAACGAGAGCCAGCCGCCAGGTGTTTCAGGATTTGGGTGATCTGATTGCCAGTTCGCACCAATCCCGAACGTGACATCACTCAGCCCGCAACTGAGCACTTCCGAAATCCCGAAGGACCGTGCGAAACAAGCCCAAGCTTTTTATCAAATTCTCGTGTATAATGCACTGTAAGAGTGGCCCCCGTTGAGACCCGACTCAACTGAGAGGATACCACTTTTGGGCAAGCGGTGCAACGCACGGCGGCCGCTGATGACCCTGTAGTGTCCGATCTCTGCATCGGACTGAGGCCGGAACAGAGTCCCGCCACTACAGTTAGATGCGACCGTCACCAATAATCGTAACTGGAAGTTTGACGAGGCAATCGAGCTCTGACCTCGAACCACTAGCCTCTGACTTTCAGAGAGAGGGAGGCGCAGGTCCATGCAGGCTGTAATCCTCGCGGGTGGACGAGGCATCCGGCTTCGTCCGTTGGATGCTAACGTTCCGAAGTCGATGCTGCCCCTATTCGATCGTCCGATCCTGGAACACACGATCAAGCTCCTGACCAGCCACGGGATCGATGATATCATCATCACCACATCTGGCGAAGCGACCGATATCCCACGCTATTTTGGCGACGGACGGCGGTTCGGTGTCAAGATCCGTTACTCCATCGAAGATGAGCCACTCGGCACGGCGGGGGCTCTGAAGCTCGTGCAGGACAAGATAACCGGCACGTTCATCGCGCTGTGCGGCGACGCGATCACGGACTACAACCTGACCGCAGCCATCACCGAGCACAAGGCCAATTCGGCCATAGCGACGCTCCTGGTCGATAGGGTCGACGATCCGACGGCTTTCGGCTATGTCGAGACGGACCACGACGGCAAGCTCACGCGAATCGTCGAGAAGCCCGACTCAGACAAAGTCAAGGACACTACCGTGTGCTCGGGTCTTATGATACTCGAGCCCGAGGCCCTGAGCAGCATTCCGCCATACCAGGCGTGCGACATCTCCATGCACATAATCCCGCGAATGATCAGCAACCAGGAGCCTGTCTACGCAATCCATCCTAGTGGCTACTGGTGCGATGCCGGCCACGCGCTTGCCTACCGCAACGCCCATTTCGATGCCCTCGAGGAGCGACTGCACATCGATATGCCCGCGACGCAGGTTGCTCCGGGGATATGGATGGGAGATCGCGTGGAAGTGCATCCCTCAGTGGAACTGGAGGGCCCGATCTACCTCGGCAGCGGTGTTGTTGTCAGACAGGGCGCGGTCCTACGACCACGCACGATCATAGGTGAGGATACTCTCATCGAGGAAGACGCGCAGATCGCAAGGTGCGTGATAGGCAGCAACTGCCACGTCTCAAACGGGGCCAGCATCAGCGATTGCGTGATCGGCAGCGGCTACCTCACCAGTGAGGGAGAATCGATCCGCGAGTGCACGTTGGTCTCACACGTCCAGTATGAGATCTCCCGTGCGGAGCCGGTCGTGGCGGCCACTGCCCTTAAGACTTCGCAGCAGCAACAGCGGCAGTACCAGCGGGTATGAACTGACAAACAAAATGGAGAGTGGAAAGTCAAGGCACATCACACGCCCGATTTCCACTCTCCACTTTTCACTTTCCACTCTCGGGCTACTTCGGCTTCACCTGCTCATAGACATCGAAGCCATTCCCGACGTTGTCCATGCCATACCCCGGCTTGAACGAGCTTATCTGGAAGACGATCTTCTTCTCCAGCGACTTCACAACGGCCGTGGCGATAGTCCGGTTCTCGTAGCTCTCGCCTGACTTCCACGCAGGTACGAGCACATCGAAAGTCTTGCCTGCGACACGGTCGCTCTCCAGCTGCGCCACAGAACGCTCAGTAGCAACCTCCAGCGTCTGGCCGGAGCGGCCAATCGAGATCACAGGCCCCACCCAACGCTTCTGATTCGGATCGTCGAGCTTGGCAAGTACAGATCCCTCGGCAATGGGAGCATAGGAGTATCCTGGCCGGGAAGCGGAAACGAACCTGTTCGCGCTGGATTTGTCCGTAAGCACCACATAACCTACGTCCTCGTATACCAGCTTGGTCCGGTCGCTGCTCCACACAACCTGCCGCGCAAGGAGCCTCGACAGTCTCGGCATCTCGGCATTGAGCTTGAGCGTTCCTAGGTCGTTTGCCAGATGTGACAGCGACTCAACGCGGCCCACCCCTGCCTCCGCCTTGGGCTCCGGCGGGCTGTAGATGCCCGCGCCGTTTGCCACGGCGCCGCTCTTTACGCCGGGCATAGGCCGGTATCTTGCTTTGTAGGAAGCGCCGGTCGAGGTAACCACTGCTCTAGCGATCGGGACCCCCGTCTTGTTCTCATAGTGGAAGTCCCAGCCCGACCCCATCACCCAGACGACGTCACCGTTCTTCAGAGCTTTGGTGGAGCTGAATGTGATCTGCTCCCCCGAGACAGCCGAAACGGCGCCGATCTTGTGCGGGT
>CAZFYZ010000039.1:0-28537 GCA_964523735.1 uncultured bacterium
AGGTCTGACTGAACCAAACGTCAGAGGAGTCCCTGCTATTCAGGCAGGGGCTCCTTTCTTGCATCTGCCCGCCTCTTCGCCACAGCCATTGTGCCCCCCACAACGACCAGCGCCATCCCAAGCCATAGCATCCATATGAGAGGCTTCTTGCTAACCTCGACCTCGACCTGCTCCTTAACGCCGTTACCGGTGACATTCAGGTCCACGCCAACGACCATTGCTGACATATCATGGCTTCCCTGAGCCATAAGCCGTCGGAACTCAAAGTGATAGCCATCAACGTCCGCCGGCGCTCCCTTCGCCACGTCAAAAACTACCGGCATGCCCTGGGGCGAGTTGTACTGAACTCTCGCCAAGTCCTGCTCAACCTGCATTCCCAAGAGTGTGATAGTCGCCTTGCTTCCAGGAATCTCGGCAGGAACGGACACAAGGCCCTCCTCGGTCATCGACGCCGTTGGCATGATCGTTGTCCCGCTCAGGTCCCCCGGGGAGATGTACAGATCGCCTGCAACCGAAGACTTGATGAAAGGACGTTTTACCGCGCCTCGCTCAGTCACCTCCATCGAGAGCGGCACGTCCAGCCGCCGTCCGTCGCGTTGGAGGCTCAGCCTTACGATCAGCTCGTTAGGACCACCCTGCTCCCTACCAACGTAGCTGACTGCCCAGCCGAACGCCTTCTCCGGTGAGCCGCCCTCGGTAACGATTACCTTCTGCGAGGGCCCGGTGGAGGAGAGAGCGATCCCGGCAACCATCAGCACAACGCCGACGTGAGCCACCGTCGCCCCTCGCGTGACCCTGTGCAAACGCAAAGACCCAGAGGACGCCCACGCAGCGATCGGCACGGCGGCGATCAGCACCAGCACAAGAGCCGCGATCGGGACCGACATCTTCGTGTAGAATTCGGGCTTGATCACCGTATTGGATATCAGGGGATAGCTTGTACCGACAAGAACCACCAACGCGAACAGCACCAGCCCTATGATGCCAAACGCAACCAGTGCTCCTCGCGGTCCCACCGCGGTTTCCGACGCCTCGGCCCTGCCCGCCGCCGGCACACTCCAGACACGTACGGCCAGCAAGCCGGTGCTCAGAACTGTGTAGAAGCAAAGGAATCCCAGCAGATACCTGTAGGCGCCGAGATCGGTGAACGAGTGAACCGATACGTCCGCCAGCACGCCGCTTCGGGTCAGGAACGTCGCGTAGAGTACCGACAGAAACGTCGCGAGCGCGAGAACCAGGTTCCATCGAGCCATCCTGCCCGTGTGCCGCTGGAACAGCAGTCCGTGCAGCAACGCCGTGCCCAAGAGCCAGGGCACGAGTGAGGCGTTCTCGACCGGGTCCCAGCCCCAGTAGCCGCCCCACCCCAGCACCTCGTACGACCACACCATGCCGAGCACCAGACCGGCGGTCAGTGTCAGCCACCCGAACACGGTCCAAGCGAGACAGGCTCGAAGGCAATTCTGAGCGTCGCGGCTGAGAAGCGCCCGCACCGCAAAGGCCGCCGGAACCACGAGCCCCGCATAACCCAGGAACACCACTGGGGGATGAATGGCCATCCACGGGTTCTTGAGGAGCGGGTTCATCCCCATCCCCACCATGCCCGGCTGAAAGCTGGCAAGCGGTCTAAATGGGTCGCTCACGAGGAGAAGCAGACAGACGAACGCTTGCACGGATGCCCAGAAGCAGACCAGCCAAACGTCTTGCCTGCGCACGAGGGCTACACCGATCGCCGCAATCAGCAGCCCCCACAGCAGCAGTGACCCCTCCTGCCCGGCCCAGAATGACGAGATCCGGTAGATCAGCGCGTCATTCGGCCCGCTGTAACTGTGTATATACGCGATGTCGTAGCGTCTGCCCGAGAGGATCTGCTGCATCAGATAGATCGATGTGAACGCCAACGAACCCGCGCAGCAGTAGTATGCCCCGCGAGCCCACCGCTCGAGCCTTGGCCAGCGACCTTGAGAGATCGCGGAGAGCAGGTACCCAGCGAATGCCAGGACCGCGGAGACAGTAGCTATGTAGAGCGCAAAGTTGTCTGTAGAGATACCCAAGAGGTTACTTCCCCTGATACTTAGAGGGACACTTCAGCAGGACCTGATCCGCGACGAGGTCGCGGCCGTAGTATGTGCCGCGTACAACGGCCTTATCAGCCGTGTCAAAGTTCGCCGGCTTGACTCCCTTGTAGCGGACAACGATTGTCTCGCCCTTGTCATCAACGAGCTGGAACATGAGTTCATCCGTCTTCTCGTCTGTGCGCGTTGAAGAGTGAGAGATCCTGCCTATGAACTGCACCGGCTTATCCTTGACCGCGCGAACTTCGGCGACGGTGGTGACGTATGGTGTCTGCGCCTTCATCAACTCCGTGGCGCCAAGCACGGCGAACCCGGCGATCAGAACGACTCCCAGAATGTACATCCACTTGTTCATTGTTTGAGCCCTGCCATTTCCTTAGCGACCCTGGCTCGCAGAAGCCATACGTAGAGCCATACGAACCCAACCATCGCCGCCGCCATCGCTACGCGATAGTCGGTCGAGAGCCGCGCATTGTTTGGGTGCAGCGAGACCATCGTCCTGGGCAGGACAAACACGAAGAAGGGCATCACGACACACGCCAGCACGTTGTAGACCGCGCTGATACGAGCCCTTGCCTGAGCGCCCGGAATCGCCCCTCTGAGCGCGAAGTAAGCGGAGTAGACAACCATCAGCATAAGCACCGTGGTCTCCCGCGGGTCCCAGTTCCAGGCCGAACCCCACTCTATCCGCGCGAAAACCATCCCAAGCACCGTCGCGGCCGCAGTGAACACCAAGCCCAGGCGGGCGGAGGCTGCCGATTTGACGTCCGAGCCCATCGACTTTCGCCACACGAAACCAAGGGCATACAAAGTCGAGACAACATACGCGATCACGCCCACAATGGCACACGGCACGTGAATCACGACCAGCCGGGCCCACTCCGGGTCCGCAAAATCCTTCGCCGGCGGCACATACACCAGAGTGCCTGCCACGACCGCGGCCATCCAGATGAAGAACCCGATACGCCAGAAAAACGGCATGGGCGGCTTCTGACTTGGTTGTGTGTCTATGATTCCCATACAAACCTAAACAACATTAGACTAGCGACAAGCACTGTCCCTGAGTAATACGCCAACAGCCGCAGATCCGTCCCAGTAACTGCAGTCGGCACACCGGCGATCGCCAGACCCGTTGCATGAATCGCCAGCGCCAGCACCGGGACCAGCAGCGGGAAACTGATCACGGCATACAGCGCGCCTTTGCCTGTGGCTTTCGAGACGATAGCGGCAGATGTGGTCGCGCAGACAGCCAATCCCACTGTTCCCAAAACAAGCACGGCCACAAACTCGACCCAGTTCTTGACATGGCAGCCTGCCAGTGTCAGGAACAGGGGCACCGTGACGATCTCTACAGCAGCCATCTCCAGCAGGTTCACCCCAAGCTTGCCTAGGTACACAGCGTTCGGAGGAGCCACCAGACGAAGCAGGTCCGCCGTGTGGGATTCTTCCTCACGCACGAAGCTGCGCGATAGCCCCGACATCGCGGAGAAGTAGATCACCAGCCACAACAGCGCCGCGGCCACCTCTGCGTTCGAACCCCACGCGGCGAGGCCAAAGGACACCGCGATCGTGCTCGTCACGGAGAACAGAATGACAGAGCCCAGCGCACTTCTGGTCCTTACCTCCGCGCGAAGGTCCTTGGCCACCACAGACCAGACGGCCTTTGAGAAGCGCGAACCACCCGATGTGGCGCTCAAACGATTCCTGGACCCCGTGCTGACTTCAGCCGTCTTCACTGACCTCCTCCAAGATCGAGGCGCGCCTCACCCCGTGCCGCTTCGGCTGGATCGTTGGTGGCAATCACAACCATACCTCGATCACGCCAGCGCTCGAGAATCGCGTCCAGTACCTCGCGGCCGGCCTCGTCCAGGTTAGACTCGGGTTCATCCAGCAGCAGGAAAGGAGGGTCGTGCGCAATCGCCGCAGCAAGGCACGCGCGCCTGTAGAGACCCGAGGACAGCTCACTCACTGCGTCGTTCGCCCGGTTAGCAAGCCCCACCATCTCAAGCGCAGCCTCGGCTCGATCTGTCGAAAGGCCCCTGGCAGCAAGCATGAACCTGATGTTCTCCAGCGCTGTCAGCTCCTCGTAAAGCCTGATACCCGGAGCCGCGAGCCCGATCACATCCCTAAGTCTCTCGCGTGGGACCCTCACACCGTCTAGCGCTATCCTGGCCTCACCAAGGCTGGGCGTAAGCAAGCCCGACAGTATACGAAGCAATGTGGACTTGCCCGACCCGTTCGGGCCGGTCACAGCGAGGCATCGCCCGTCGAACTCGAAGTTGATCGAGTCGAACACCGTGCGGCTATCGAAATCGTGCGTGAGGCCGGAAAGCTGAATTGAAAGCAAGGCTGCTCCCTAAGCTCATTAACACATCCATTATCCCACCCACCCGCGCGCCGCGTCAAACTGTGAATACGGACTGCGCGCGGTGGGGCTTCAGTTGGACTGGGACTTGAGGCGCTCAATGAGAGCTTTGACCGCCTCAGCGTCGGGAATGTTGATTAGGCATCGCGCCATTGGGTTGGAGCGGTTCGCAGATGCGCGCAGCTCCGCCTCCCCTCCGGGCGGCAGCAACACGAGCCCGCCTACACCATCCCCCCGAACGTTGCACTCTACCGCGAGGACATCCGAAAGGTCGACTGATCCGATCTGCCGGCCTGCAATATCGCTGAAGGAGAGAACTCTCCGATCAGTCACTGCGTAGAGCCAGTGGACTCCGGAAGGCTTGTAAGGCCGCAACCACATGAACCACAGAATGCAGCCGCCCTGCATTCCGATGAATAGACCAAACAAGAGGCAAGGTATAAGGATGTACCAGTAGCCTCGAGTAGTCACGTAGATACCAGACATGATAAGGAGCAATCCCCCCAGCAGTTCGAGTAAGCTTGACCACATCACCCGGCCCTGGAACCGCCGCCGCTTCCTCTGCTCAGCGGTCGGAGGAATCATTCGCCCGAACCACTCTATCCGCTCACCTGGCAACAGCTCACTGCCGAACACCGCCAGCGCCTCTTCCCGCTGATCGTTAGGAAGCCCTGCGGTCGCCTCAACGATATCGGGGGCGGGCTCACTGGCTAGTAGCGCTCTCAGCTCGTCTATAAGCACGCACACATTCCCGGCGTCTGGAACCATGTGGAGTTCATAGTCCCTGAACAGACCAGGCGAGATCGCACGCAGGGTGATCACCCCAGTCCCATCAGAGTCCACCGCACCCGGTGTTGCAGTAAGATCGGCAAGATGGAACGAGCTGATTCTCAGGAACGGACGAGTCTCGACGTGTAGGACCCGCCGTGTCGTCACGATGTGCCCGTCCTCAGACGAGTTTGAGCCAATACGAAGGATGATGAGGACGAATCCAAGGAGGATAGTGCCGATCGCCCCTAGGGCTAGCACTAGCGGCAGCCGGGAGAAAGCCAGCTCCAAACCCGTGAGGGGAGGCAACTTCAAGAAGGCAAGTAACAGGAGGGTCCCGACAGCCATGAGTCCCGCACCTACAGGCACGCCCCAGTTAACCAGCCTGAACAGCCTGGGCATAGGCGGCTCGCGGCCAATCCATCTGATCTCCTCGCCCGGCAGAAGATGGGGACGAAGCAGCTCTTCCATACGTCCTTGCGAGATCGCCATGTCACGCTCCAGCGCAGAGGTTGCTTGCATCTCCATCTTCAACGGAGGCGACCGGAATCCTGCTGCGATCCTGGTAGCGTGCTTCCATACGGGCTCTTGCAGAACCTACTCAGCACTAGCGGAGTCTGGGTTTGCCCGGAGCCGATCTCTCTGTAGCTTTCGCGAATGCCCGGCGTCTGTCGAGACCGTCCGCCCAACCGATTCAATGCGCATTCGCATGCACCCGTGGCAGTGCGCCGGGTCTTCGCTGATGCAGCGCTTGTTGGGGTAGATCTCGTAGTGAACGCGGTACTTCAGAGGAGTGTAGTTGGGCATCACAACGTCAGCGCCAGCCTCCAGCGCCATCTCCCTGCCCAGTTCGGTGATCGAACCAATCGCAGTCGTCGCCGGCAGCAGAGCGTCGCGAGTCACAATGCGCGCCAGAGCGACCATCTTCAGCGTCATCTGCAGATCGCCGGTCGGGCATTCGGCAAATGGCGTATCAGGATGCGGGATATAGGGGCCGATTCCGGCCATATCAGGCTGAAAGTCCCTGAAGAACTCAATGTCGTCAGCCAAGTGCTCGACAGTCTGGTGAGGCGCGCCGACCATGCAGCCCGCGCCAGTCTGGTAGCCCAGTTCTCTCAGCCACCGCAGACACTGCATCCGGTGGTCATAGTCGCTGTCCGGATGAAGGAGCTTGTATAGGTCGCGATTGGCGGCCTCGTGTCGGAGCAGGTAGCGGTCCGCCCCAGCCTCTTTCCAGAGCTTGTAGTCTTCGTAAGGCCTCTCCCCCAGACACAGCGTGATCGCCAACCCGGTCTTCGCTCTGATATCTCTGACGACCCTTGCGATCACCTCGCCGGTGTAGTATGGGTCCTCGCCGGACTGAAGCACAATGGTCTTGAGGCCCTTCGCATCAAGCTCAACGGCAAGCTCGATGATCTCTTCCGGCGGCATCCGATAGCGCTCGAGGTCAGAGTTCGGCGCGCGTATTCCGCAGTAGAGGCACTGGCGCGCACAGACGTTGGAGAACTCAACAAGCGCCCTCACCTGGACATCATCGCCGACGTATCGTTTGCGGACCTCATCGCCCGCCTTGAGCAGACGCTGAACGTCCTCCTCATTGTCCAGACTCAGCAGGAATACTATCTCGTCTCTGGACAGCTCGCCGGAGTCTATGCACTTGTCCAACAGGCGACCAAGATCCACTATACGTAAACGTCCCTCTCGCCTGCCTCGATGCGAGCAAGCTGCGCCATCGTCTTCTCACGTACTGGTTGAGACAGATCCTCCAGACACTCTGCAAGCACTCGCTCTCCCTCATCTCGCGTCTCACCTTCGGCATAGTCGATGAGGTATTCCTTGAGCGAGAGCAGCGCGTTCGGCTCGCACATACCATGTATGTGCCCGTGCTTGGCGAGCTTCATGAACGCAGCGCCCGTACGGCCTGTTCGGTAGCACGCAGTGCAGAAGCTCGGGATGTAGTTGTCCTTACAGAGTTGACACATTACCTCCGACAGACTCCTGTCGTCGCCGATGGAGAACTGCTCGGCCTCGGGCTTGTGCGCCTTGGCATCGTGATAGCCGCCCGGAGACGTCCGGGACCCCGCACTGATCTGCGATACGCCCAGAGCGATCAGCTCATTCCTGAACTCCGCCCGCTCGCGTGTCGAGAGGATAATCCCCGTGTAAGGCACCGCAAGGCGCAGGCAGGACACGATGCGCCGCATGTCATCGTCATTCACCGCATGGGGAGGCTTATTGGCCGCCGGCGCGTTGAGAGCGGGCTCGAGTCTCGGCACTGATATCGTGTGCGGCCCAACTCCGAACTTCGCATCCAGATACTGCGAGTGCTTCAAGACCGCCATCACTTCGAATCGGTAGTCAGTCAGCCCGAACAACGCGCCGACGCCAATGTCATCGATACCGGCCTCCATCGCCCGATCCGGCGCCAGAAGCCTCCATAGATAATCAGCCTTGGGGCCGGATGGATGCATAATCTTGTAAGTGTCGAGGTGATAGGTTTCCTGGAAGCACTGCCATGTGCCGATGCCTGTCTCTCTAAGCCGCCTGAACTCTGCGACGGAGAGTGGAGCGCAGTTCACATTAACTCTGCGGATGGAGGCCTGACCGACTGTGGTGTCATAGACGGCCGCAACCGCTTGCTCTATGTAGTCTACTCCCGACAGCTTGGGGTGCTCCCCGGCGACGAGCAGCACTCGCTTGTGGCCTTCGGAGAGAAGAAGCTCGACCTCCTGGCGTATCTCGTCCATCGTCAGCACACGCCGAACAAGCTCTTTGTTATCCTTGCGGAAGCCGCAGTAGAGACAGTTGTTAGCGCATACATTGGAGACATACAGAGGGGCAAAAAACACCATCCGCCGGCCGTAGATGGCCTCTTTCACATATAACGCCGCCTGGTAGATGGCGCTTACTACCTCTTCGTCCGTCGCCTGCAGCAGGATCGCCAGCTCTTCGAGGTCCAGGCCCTTGCAATCTCTTGCCTTCGCCACAACCTCCAGCGCTCGGCCTCTATCAGCTCGCTTTCCCGCCTCCAGTAGTGCCAGTATCTTCTCATCGTCCACGAAACCCACAAGCTCACCACTCGCGACAGCCATCACAGAACCTTTCCTGTTCCGCAAGACATCAAACGCCTGTCCCGCGGCACACCTTGCTTTTGCAACTAACTCTGCCGTATCTTACCCGCTCGACGCGCGCTCAAACCTGGACGGGCGAAGATTGTGAAGAGAGTCACGAATATATTCTAGCACGTTCAGCGGAGAAGGCAATCCCCTACGGGCCGACCGGCAGTGGCTAGGCGGCAGACCTGTCTCGGAGCACGACGCCCTGCCAATGCTTATGGGGAACTACTTCTTTCGTTTCTTCGTGGGCATCGGCGAGCCCATATCCTGGCTTGACGAACCGCCCTTCTGTCCAGACATCTTTGACTGGTTCTGCTTTGGCTTCTTCTGCTTTGCTTTCTTGTTTGCCATGGCGCTGGCTCCTGAACCTCGGAAGTCTGATGGAAACCTTGTACCCACAGGCCTCAGGCGCAAAACCGCTTCTCACCTCGGTAAGCGCACAGGAATCGACCATACGCGCCGCGAACTAGCAGGTAGCAAACTCTTGGGCAAGGAGCCTGCCATGCGGAACATCGCCATTCTGCTTCTGCTATTCATCGCTGTTGTCTCTCTCGGACTCGCCGCCTCCGCCGAAGGACTTATCACCGTGGATCCGAATACCCCGGGCGCACGCGAGGCCGAGGAGAAACCCGAGCCGGACGGAGATATTGACGCGCGTCTCGACCAGAAGATCAGCTATGAGGCAAGACGCCTCACTGCATCCACAGTAGTCGCCGATCTCGCGGAGAAGACCGGCATCACCCTCAAAGCCGGCCAGAACAACAAGGACTGGCAATCTCGCGACACGAAGATGGTGATCTTTGCCAAGGATGTGCCGTTGAAGGACTTGATGACCTCGATGGCACGGGCAACCAAGTTCAAGTGGTCTCGTGAGAAGGTGGACGACCAGTTCGTCTACCGCTTCTATATGCCCAGGCGCACGCAGACCGAGGCAGACGAGCGGGTACAGCGAGAGGCCGAGGAGAAAGAGCGCAAGCAGGCACAGAAGCGGCTGAGCGCGATCGAGGCCTATACGAACACGGCCAATCTGTCCCCCCAGGACATGGAGAAGCTCAAGAAAGACAATCCTTTCCTTTACGCCGTGGCCAAGGCCGGTGTCGCCAGCCCGCTAGGGCAGTTTCTGACAGCCTGCCCCTCGGCCGAGGAGGCCCTGGCCACTGGCAGCAAGGCGGATCTCTCCGCATCGACGCTCTCGGCCGCCGGACAGCAAGGCATGCTGCACGCTATGCAGGCGATGTGGAAGATGGAAAACACCATGGGGCGGATGGACCGGCCATTCCCCGATGAGATGGCCAACAACATCGGACAAGCCAGCATCAGGATCAATTCTCACATGGATGACATACGCGGCATGCCGGGTATGGACATGATGCTCGGCGCGATCGAGTTCCGCTGCGGCGAAAGGCGCATGGACATCCCTCTTATCGACCCCCAGAGCGACTTCGCCAAGATCATTGGTAAGGCCCTCGTCAAGAGCCAGGACGAAGGCGTCTCTATGGAAGACGCAATGCGCGAGTCCCAGTCCGAGATAATGAAGGCTATGACCGCCGGCTTGAAGGCTGACGCAGGAGAGGAACTGACGGAGCACCCGGACGAGCCCGACCTGCACAAGAAGATCACGTTCAGCCCGAAGTACGATGAGTTCACTGGCGAGATGCTGGCGGTGCAGGCGGCACTCGCGAAGCAGGCTGAGGTGACGGTTGTTGCGGATAGTTATGGGGCGTTCGAGTTGCCAACCAGGGAGTTTCCTGGGATAACTCAGCTCCCCACGGGTGAGGTAGAGCTCAAGGACCTCCTCGACAAGATCGCCGACAAGTTTGGCTGGAACTGGGAGAAACACGGCTCGGCGATAGAGTTCAGAGACCGAAAGTGGTATGAGAAGCGCGCGGCTATGATTCCTGAAGAGTGGCTGGAGGCCTGGAGAACCACCCTTGAAGAGACTGGCACGCTGGATATTGGTGACCTAGCTCACATCGCATCGCTCACGCAGGAACAGACAATGGCCAACATTATGCCGGACGAGACCCTCCGTCGCTGCGGGATCCCGTGGTCGTTCTACTCAGCGAGGGACGCGCTCCGGCTGTATGCGACACTAGACCAGTCCCAGCAATCCGCCCTCTTCAGCGAGACCGGCCTTGACCTCAAGCTGCTGACGGCCGAACAGTGGATGATGGCGGAGAAGCTCATCACGTCCAGGAATGCAAGCATTCTCACGAACCCCGACGCAAGGCTCGTGATCACGGGTACCCGCAAGCCGGTGGAGAAGATATTCGAGTATACATTCTCGATCCCCACGGACGACGAGTCGGGCTCCATTAAGTGGTCGTTTACGACCCCAGGCTACCAGCCCGCACCTCCAAAGCCCGAGCCCAAACCCGAGGCCACTATGGAAGAGGACGAGAAGAGTCCTGCCGCCGTTGAGGACGAGAAAGGGCCTGAGGACGAAGAAGAGCCTGAGGGCGAGACTGAGTATTGAGTGGCCACCCACACATTAGGGAACTGATGGACAGACTGCCTGAGCTGGCCTTTCTCGAAGCGCCTATCAGTCAGGTCGTGGAGGTCCTGTGCCGCTGCTACAGAGCCGGAGGCAAACTCCTGGTCTGCGGCAACGGCGGCAGCGCGGCAGACAGCGAGCACATAGTCGGGGAACTGATGAAGAGCTTTGTAATGCCTCGACCACTGCCGCCGGATCACATCAAACGCCTCGCTGCTATAGACATCGGGCTTGCGGATCGACTCCAGCGGGGAATCCCTGCGATTTCGCTGTGTTCCCACACGGCTCTTCTGACGGCAATCGTCAATGATACGGACTCGTCCACAGTCTTCGCGCAGCAGGTCTACGTCCTGGGCAAACCAGGCGACGTAATCCTGGCTCTCAGCACATCGGGCAGCTCAGAGAACGTTGTCAACGCCGTAAAAGTCGCCCGCGCATTCGGGCTCACGAGCGTGGCGTTTACTGGCTCAAGACCATCCAGACTGGCGGACCTCGCGGACATCACGATAGCCGCACCTGCAGATGAGACCTACCGCGTGCAGGAGCATCACCTGCTGATCTACCACTGCATCTGTCTGGAGGTCGAGAAGGAGCTTTTTGCGTGACTTGGCGGCGTTAGCAGCGACTGGGACTCATGCTACTGCGGCCACCTGCCGAGGAAAAGCACTGCGTAGTAGTAAACCACCGGGCCGGTAAACAGCAGGCTGTCGACGCGGTCAAGGACGCCCCCGTGGCCAGGAATGATGTTGCCAAAATCCTTGATCGAGAGTTCGCGCTTGATCGCGGACTCGGACAGGTCACCAAGCTGAGACAGAATCCCGAAAATCGCGCCAAGGGCCAGTGCGTGCGCCTGGGGCAGCCTGATGATTGTGGCAATGATCACTGACACAAGCACCGAGCTCACTATCCCGGCGACTGAGCCTTCCACAGTCTTGTTAGGGCTCAGCATCGGGGCAAGCTTCTTGCGCCCGTAGAACTTGCCGATGAAGTATGCGCCCGTGTCGCAGGCCCAGGTGCACAGCAGCGCGTAGGTAACCAGACACGCTCCCTTGGTGGTCGTGAAGCCAGCCACCGTAACATCACCCGTCATCCCCCTCAGAACGACCAGGTGCGAGATCAGCCACCCAACGTAGATCGCGCCGAAGACGGTCACACCCACGTTCAGCAGTGGCGCACGGCGGGTTCGGAACAGCTCGTGAAGAAAGGAGAGTATGAGACAGAGGGTGAGAACCGCAGGGAAGATGGCTCCAATCGTCGTACGCTCGTAGGTGCGCATGGACACCACGAACATGACCACAGCCAGCAGGCCCGCCCACTCAACCGGCCGCATACCGATCTTGCGGACTCCCTTGTAGAACTCCATTGCCCCGACGACGGAGAAAACCCCGACCACAACAGCGAACGGAAGCCCGCCCGGCCAGAAGACCGCGACCAGCACCAGGGGCGCAAGAACAAAGCCGGCAAGTAGGCGTGTCAGCATGGAGACTCCGAAGCATTCAATGCGTTTTGCACCGGCATTATAGCACCGAGCAGGCCGAGGCTGCAACAGATTAGGTTGCGTGCAGAAACCTGCCAAGGACGAGGACGAACAAAAGGCCCACCGGGCCAACCCGGACGGGCCTTGATTCTGCCTATTTCACGCACAATCAGTGGCGGAGAGGGTGGGATTCGAACCCACAATACCCAGAGGTATAACGGTTTTCGAGTGCGAATCCGAGCACCCGCTTGGTATCATTTGCCCTCGTTTTGAGCTCAAAACCGAACTACCTTTCACGGTAAGTATCGATAGGAACGTTGAGTATCGGCCTGTGGAACGTGCTGCGTATACCACAGTAGCAGGTCGTATAGCCCCACAAGAGCTCCGGGTTCAGCCAAGGATCACGCCTCGCTCTGTCAAAACCCGGTACCGACCGGGGCTCCGCCCCCTGTACCCCCATCAGACGGCAAAACAGACATAGCGCATACGCCAATACCAGTGCCAACTAGCGGGCAAGACGGAACCCGGAGTCGTCCCAGCCGAGGCTGTCCGGGGCGACGCGGCCGCGGTAAGCGCAGCGGCCGTAGTTGCCGGTGCTGCTCCAACAACCGCCCCGCAGGACCCGAAGCTTGCCACTTGCAGGCCCCTGGGGATCGCTTGACGGGCTCTGTGAGTAGTAGATCCCCCAATACCAGTCCTTACACAACTCCCATACGTTGCCTGCCATGTCCTGACAACCCGATGGACTTCCGTAGTTTGAGTAACTTCCGACAGGGGCAGTCTGGGTACTCCCATAACCGCCCCCGGCGGGATTACTGTCCCAGTAGTTGTTGCAATACTCATCGTTCCACGTGCCACCCCACGGATACACGTTAGGATGACTCCCAGTCCAGCGCGCAGCCCTCTCCCACTGGGCTTCGGTCGGTAGATGACCACCGGCCCAAGCGCAGAAGGCTTCCGCTTCATAGTAGCTTACTCCCACAACAGGGTGGTTGTCTGTCTGCGTGAACGGGCCCGCTCCAAAGTCCTGGACGGCATCCCAGTAGCCAGGCTGAGTGCGGCTGTTGTTGACCCTCCAACTCCAGCCGTCGCTCGACCAATACGCCGGGTTCGAATAACCACCCGCGTTCACGAATGCTCGGTACTCACCACGGGTTACCTCATACTTGCCGATGTAATACGCTGAGAGATACACGGAGTGCTGCGGTTTCTCACCGACGCAGGCGCCTACTTGGTCGTAGTAGAGATCGTTGCCCACACCCGAGTTACCCATCAGGAAACTCCCGGCCGGGATGTAGACCATCTCGCCCGTGAAGTTCCACACAGGAGCAGCCGCGACGGTCTCAACGCTCGTTGCCAGAACCACACGCTGTTGGAAGTCCTGGTAGGTGGGATTCGTTGGGCCGGTCACCTGATGATGCAGCTTCACACAAGATACCACTCCGGAAGCCGCGATCCTCGCGCCATAGCCAGGTGACGTCACCCCCGGCGGCAGCACGACCCGCACATGTGCGCCGCTGCCATCATCGACGTACATCGGTTCCGTATCGCCGGGAGCGCCCTGCATCACCCTGCCCTGTATGCGCACCAGGAGACCAATGTTATTGAGGCCGACCGCGCCCGAGATGCCGATCTGGCCCTTTCCAGTGGCAGAATCGTATTGCCAGTCCCAGCCGCCAACAGCCTTGTTGTTCATGAACAGTGGCTCGATGGTGCCCGCGCCGTTCGATGCGCACGAAGTCGCGGCAATGTAACGCTCGTTGTCCCCGTTGGTCTGAAGCGTGCCCTCCACATCGACCCTCACACCAACCGTCAGACCGTGCGCGACCTTCTCCACCCTGATGCCGCAAGTCTGGTCGTCCTCCTCAACGTAGAAGAAGTCAGTGGAGGCATAAGTCACTACTTTGGCAGATAGACTCACCGACGAGTCGTTGGGCAGAAGTTTCGCATCAGCGATAGTAAGCCCATCAGCCAGTGTCGGTAACGCACAGCAAAGTAGCGCCGTTGCCCACAGTATCGCGTTTCTGGTTCTCATCCCTCTCCTCCGTCTCTCTCAAGCGCCCGGGCCACAGACGCGAAAAGCCCCCTCGCACACATACTGCTCAAGTGCAGCCTCGGATGCGACGGGGCTCTAGCTGGAGTATATCACAGAATGGCTGAGTGTCAAGCCAGCCCTGACCTCTGGCTCTTACAGGCCGACAGGAACATCGCGTCGAGAATCAGCGCGTGATAGTAATCTGCTACGTCGAGGAAGTCTTCGTGTTGGTCAGAGGGCGAGCTTTGCGGCGGTGTCACTGCATCAGCCTGCAGAGAGGCTCAGAAAGCGGTGTTTCAACGTTCTAGGAGGCAGATGGAACGTTATTAGAACGTTGGAGACAAGACAATGGCCGGGCAGACTAAGCTGACCCGGCCTCGTTTCTGTCTGTTTTGAGCTCAAATCAGTGGCGGAGAGGGTGGGATTCGAACCCACGATACCCGGAGGTATAACGGTTTTCGAGACCGCCGCTTTCGACCACTCAGCCACCTCTCCGCGACAGTAACCCACGTGTTGGGGCAGGACTCGTAATCCCTCCCCAACGCGTGGGTTACGTTGGTGCCCGATGAGGGAATCGAACCCCCTACGCCCTCCTTAGGACGGAGGCGCTCTATCCAGTGAGCTAATCGGGCAAAAACTGACATCCCCCCAGATCTCAGACCTGGAGGGATAGGTAGACTTGGTGCGCTTGGAGGGAATCGAACCCCCGACCTAATGGTCCGCAACCATTCGCTCTATCCCCTGAGCTACAAGCGCGCGACAGTCAGTTTCCTGCTCGAAAAGTATAGCATGCACGAGGGGGCGTGTCAACGATTTCTGCGTGGCCACTTCGCCAGAGACTCTGAGCCGTTACTGTTCTGCGAGGTGGGCTGGCCGATGGGGCGTACAATAAGGTGGCCGGAAAGCCTGGCCTACTTTCCGGCCTAAGACGAAGACCACCTTGCGGCATCCTCAGTCTCCTTAGTATTCTAGCGCACAAGTAGGCGCTTTGTGCCTTAAGAGTGACAAGCTTAACCTTAAAGTTCCTTCACATTCCAGCCCTGACCCGTGTCCGCCACATTCCTAAGAATTCCCACCACATGGATACGAGACCGGCACAAAGCAGCCCATACCTGGTTAAGCCCTGGCTGTTGTTGGTATTATCTCATGCACAGAAGAGGAGGGTCACGTCATGTCACTTGCAGAAGCGAAATGCGAAGCATGTACAAGCGCAACGAAACCCATGTCGGCGGAAGAGGCCGCACAGATGGGTAAGCAGATCCCTGACTGGACCGTGAGCGATAAGCAGATAGAAAGGACGTTTGCCTTTTCCGACTTCATAGAAGCCGTACGATTTGGAGATCGCGTCGCAGAGATCGCCGAGCAAGAGAATCATCACCCCGAGATGCACATCTCGTGGGGGGCCTTGAGAGTAGAACTCTCCACTCACAAGATCGGCGGGCTCTCGAAGAATGACTTCATTGTGGCCGCTAAGATTGACTCTATCTACGGCGCCGGTTCCGAGTCGCCCCAGGCGATGTGAGGTGATCCTTGACCAAGTATGATCTATCCGGCCGCACGGCACTGGTCACAGGAGGTGCTGTTAGAATCGGGCGGGCGATATGCCAGAGTCTGGCGGATGCCGGCGCCAAGGTAGTCATTAACTACAATCACTCCAGTGAGGAAGCTGATCAACTGGTGGATGAAATCCGCGGCCGGGGAGGCCAGTCCTGGGCCATGCAGGCAGATCTGGGTTCACAAGAACAACTCCTGTCGCTTGTGCCACGGGCACGCGATCTCGCGGGTCACCTGGACATCCTCGTCAACAATGCCTCGATCTTTCCAGTCGATGACTTCTCTACATTCACGCTGGAAGACCTCCATAGGAACGTAGAGGTTAACGCTTGGGCGCCTCTCGCACTCGCTCGTTCATTCGGCGAGATGACCGACACCGGCGACATCGTGAACATCATCGACGGTCGCATGGTCGGCTACGATTGGGGGCATGTGGCGTATCACTCCAGTAAGTACTTGCTTGGCCTCTTTCACCGTATGATGGCGATCAGAATGGCGCCGGGAATCAAGGTCAACGCCGTTGGGCCCGGTCTCATACTGCCTCCCGAAGGAAAGGACCAGGCCTATATTGAATCCCTCAAGGAAAAGGTGCCGCTCAAGCGTGTGGGCAGCCCGGAGGCCGTGGCGGACGCCGTGCTGTTTCTGCTCTCGAGCGACTACATAACCGGCCAAGTCATCTTCGTGGATGGCGGGCGGTGGCTCACAGAGGGCAATCTTGGATAGGATTCACATCAGAGACCTGGCGCTGCGATGCATCATCGGTGTGTATGAAGAGGAGCGCAAACAGAGACAGGACGTCATCATCAGCATCGCTCTGCACGCCGATCTTACCAAAGCGTGCGCCACGGACAACTTCCAGGACGCGCTTGATTATAAGGCTGTAAAGCAGAAGATCGTGGCGCTCGTAGAGGAATCCAGGTTCTTTCTGATCGAGGCTCTTGCTGAAGCCGTCGCCGGGGCTTGCCTCGAGTTCGATGGCGTAGAACGGGTCGATGTAACAGTCGAGAAGCCAGGCGCACTCAGGTTCGCTCGCACCGTTGCGGTCGAGATCACCAGGGAGCGAAGAAAGCAGCCGTCCGGCGCGGAGAGTGGGCAATGAATCACCAGCGGGTGCAAGAGCTGATACGCGAACTGCTGATAGAGGTAGGAGAGGACCCCGAGCGCGAAGGCCTGAGAGACACACCCGCAAGGGTTGCCCGCAGCTATGAGTTCCTCTTGAAGGGCTATCAGCTTGACCCCGCACAGCTTATAAGCTCTGCGTGTTTTAAGCAGGACACCAACAACATGATCGTGGTGCGGGACATCGAGCTCTACAGCCTGTGCGAGCACCACATGCTCCCGTTCTTCGGCCGGTGTCATATCGGGTACATATCACGCGAGAAGGTGCTTGGGGTCAGTAAGCTGGCCCGTATTGTCGAATGCTACGCCCGCCGACTGCAGATCCAGGAGAGGCTGACGCAGCAAATCGCCCGCGCCACCATGGATTCGGTTGAGGCCGAAGGCGTGGGTGTGGTGATCGAAGCTCAGCACTTGTGCATGATGATGAGGGGCGTGGAGAAGCAGAACTCGCTGATGTCAACGTCGTCCGTGCTGGGCAGCTTTCATGATTCCGCCGCCACTCGCATGGAGTTCCTTTCCCTCGTTGGGAAAAACCGGCCAGGGCAAGGCTAGCGGCCCTAGTCAATCGGCCCCGTGAACGCAAACAGCGCGATTACCGAAGCCTGCCCACCATCATTCGGAAACGCCGCGCCAACCTGGAGAGAGAGTCTCGATCCGAACTGGAAACTGATTCCCGCGGAGCTGTACATTCCGGGGCCGCTGGTGTAGTCTGCCATGTACGTGACCCCATGGTCGAAGCCCGTATCCACGCCCGCCAGGAACCTGTTCACGCCATATATGTTCGTGAGTCCCGCCGTTACCCGGACAGCACCCAGATCACTGGTCCCAAGGAAGAAAGCGCCGGATGACAGTTGCTCTTCCCAGTTCGAGAATCCTACAGCGAGTTGCAGGGTCTTCGATGCGGGGAATGAGTATTTCGCGTTTCCAAGGAAGGCGGGATCGCTCCCCACATGTAGGTTGAAATCCCCACCAAACTCCCAACGATTACCGACCCCAATCTCGGTCTGCAGGAACCACTGGTTGCGGACCTGAGATGTACCGCTGTAGAGAGCGAGCTGAAGCTGATAGTTTCCAGTGCC
Source organism: uncultured bacterium (assembly GCA_964523735.1). GTDB lineage: Bacteria > Armatimonadota > UBA5829 > UBA5829 > UBA5829 > CAZFYZ01. The sequence continues at coordinate 18,080 of CAZFYZ010000039.1, forward strand.
GACGGTGTCGGCCGTGGGTATGAGCAGTAGGCCAGAGGTCGCCGCCTGCAGATGCCCCGACCCACCGAATAGCAGTCCGGCCACGATCGTGGCCACGATCAGGTGACAGAGTAGACCTGCAGCTGGGGCTGTGTTACCTCCGCCGTACTCGGTAGATCGTAACGTCGCCCCTCGCGAAAATGGGCCTGAGATCGGACCCAACGAACTCGAGCGGGGGCCGGGTGTCATCACCGACGGACACATAGCAGTCCGCCCGGGTCTGACGCAGGATTTCCATGCGGTAATCTGCAGGAAGCGAAGGATCAACGAACTCCATCCATGCTCGGATCTTCTCCGTATAGTCAGGAGTCTCGCTCCAGTGCCCGTAGTATACCCGGCGGCCGGCCAGTGCAGGCGTGAACAGTGCAAACGTGGGTGGTGCATACACGATCTTGCTGTCGCGATCGCGCGCCAGAAATGACGTGGCCTCGAGCTCCGAGGAGCTGATGTAGGGCAGATAGCTTGTGACAGTGCGTCCCGCGGTGAGCAGACTCGTGTCTTTGGCAAGAAATGCCGCATTACTGCCGGCGGCGAATAGCACGAACGCCACGATAGCCAAGCGCCCGACCAACATGGGTAATCGTGCGGCGACAGCACACAGAGCGAACGCGCATAGAATACACAGAGGGATGTGTAGACCCATCACCAGCTTTCTCTGCTGGGCGAATGTCGCGTAAGGCAGCGCGAAGCCCACAATGGACCAGACGATAAGTAAGCAGGCATTTGGCATGGGGGCAACGTCTGCCTTGCGACTGAACCGCGCGACCAGAACCCCACCCACCACTGCGCCCAACAGCACCACTCCGTACCCGGCAGCGAGGAACCAGAAGGCGGGTGAGGGCGCAGGCGAGTTCGCTCGGGCTCGAAAGATCGGATCAATGTGATATAGGTAGAGCTGGTAAGCAACCGGTGGCATCGCCATCGCTGCCGCAACCAGGCTCAGTCCGAGCGTACGCGCCGGCAGACGTCGGTCCTTGACGGCAAGTGCCAAGAGCGAGACGACCCACACAACCGCTACCGTCAGCACGTCATAGGTGTGTATGTTTGCCAGCAAGAACATAGACACGCCTGCACATAGCGCATGCCTAAGCTGACCTGATCTTGAGGCTAGCACCAGGAAGTGGAGCGAAGCGATCATCAGTATCAGCCCGGCGAGGAACAGAGGGTTGAGGTAGATCGACAGAAACGTGATGGCTTCGGGTTGCCAGGTGTCCACAGCCGCATTGGGCATAACCCCTGCAGGAATCAGCCAGCCAATGCCAGCGGATAGTCCGACCAGGGGGATCAATACCCTGCGCGCGCCGGAATCTGAAAGAAAGAGCTTCGAGAACTGCCAGACCACGAAGATCAGCCCGATCCCCAGCCCAACGCGGAACACGTGGAAGACGATAACCAGGGGGACTCCGGCGGCCGCCATCGTCCCCATCAGCAGGAACAGAATGTTGAACTGGCCGGCAGGTGTGGGCTCGCTAGTGAAGAGGTTGTGGAAGAGAATCCGGCCGTCCGCGACCTGCCTCAACCACGAGAAATAGACCGCGCCGTCGTCGATATTGTGCGTCAGGCCAAGGAACTGATAGCCTGGTGGCGCCAGCCACCAGCCCCAGATGTAGGGCGTCGAGGCGAGGACCGCGATTCCTACGGCCCACGCCAGCACCCACCTCAGCTCGGATCTCGATTCGTCCTTCATCACTGTCTCTGACTGCGTAACTTCAGTAATCTATACGTTCCCGTGCCGACAACGACTCCCAGACCGACGCAACTCAGAAACAAGCCAAACTCAAAGCTAAATGGCTGGTAAGGAAACATGTAAGGAGCGTCGCTTGTACTGTGGCCCGGGCCAAACGGCAGTGCACGGAGATTCTCGTCGAGCTGATAGACGTTAGCCCCGTCGGCCTGCGCGACCAGCTTGAGCCCCTCTATAGGTTCACGGCTCACTGCAAAGTCCGCGATGCCGCCAAGCGATCGGGTGAAGTGCTTCACTAGCACCATATTGCCGTTCTCAACAGGGCTGGAGTCTTCTCCCAGTATTGCGTCGATCTGCGCTTTGTAACTTCGCGTGAAGAGCGAGTCATAGCCCGCCACTTCACGGAGGCCGTAGACCATCGCCGCGTTGGGAGGAAGAATCGCGTCGGGGGTCTTGTATAGGTTCCAGGACGGATTGATCGGCGCGATGCGAGCGTAGCCAGCGATCTGCTTGAGCCTGGTCGTCAACTCGGTCTCAGGGTAAACCTTGTATCGCTCGCAGGTTGGGTTGTAGTTGATGCCGAAGACGAAGAGGTCGGCCACGATCAACAGCGACACCATCGCCGTAAGGACATGAGGGTCACGCCGCCGCAGCGTCGCGGTGGCCAGCACCAGGGCAGAAACAATCAGCCACTCCACTGCACGCCAGACGCTCGACCCGAAGAGCCCGTCAAAACTCGACAGGTCACTCGGAAACCCCAACGCGCTCACGAAGCGTGTGGACGCAATCAGAGCAGCCAGAAAGCCAAACCCACAGACCACCAGCGCTGCTGTGATGATCAGCCCGCTTCGGCGCAGCCGCCATGCAACGGCAATGGAATCGTTCTGCAGCCCCCGGTCGATGTAGTCCATCCCGAACCCCGCCAGCCCCGCCACTCCCAGGAAGTAGAGCAGCAGTATCCGATTAGGCCCACCAAGGGCGCTGAATCCCGGGATGAGATGATAGAACAGGTAGTTGATGGGTGTACCAGTCGCCGTGAGAATCGAGACTAGAGATAGAACAGCAAAGAAAGCGATGTGCGGCCGGCGCAGGATGTCCCGGAAGGCGATCAGGGCGAGTACCAGCGGCAGGATGCCGATGTACAGGCCATACTCCATATAGTCGGCCGCGCTCCCCAGGAAGTAGTTGCCCTCTGACGGATTGCCGAAGAAGTCTGGCACGAACGCCGTCACCAGGCGGTAAGGCTTCACAGCGTTCGCCACAAACCTCGCGTAGCCCTCAGGGCTGATCTCTCTCACACGATGCGAGTTCCCAGCCAACTCTACTGTCGGCAGAACCTGCGCAGCGGTCAACAGCCCAACTATTGCCAAAAACGCAATGCACGGCAGAACGACTCTGCGGAATGCGTATGACCTGCCCTCTGCTCGCCACACCGCACCCAGCTTCCACAGCCACCAAAGCCCCGCGCACATCGCGACGTAAAACGCGATCTGGAAGTGCCCGGCCAGGAACGCCATCGCCAAGGCCAAACCGGCAAGCATTCCGTGAAACGCCGAACGCTGCTCCACTGCCCTGTGCACAAGCAGCAGAACCAACGGAGCCCATACCGCAGCTCCAACGAATGTCGGCAGCTCCAGCCACAACACCATGAACGCGCAGAAGGCATAGCAGATGCCGCCGACGATCCCACCGGCTTCACCACACCCCAGCACACGCAGCAGCAGGTACATGAATGCTGCCGCAAGGAACAGATGCAGGGCCGCGTATGCCGTAAATGCGGTGATTGGATCGAAGACCAAAAAGACTACGTTCAGCGGATACAGCACCGCCGACTGTCCATTCGCGAGGAACGGAGTACCTGAGAACTGGTAGGGATTCCACAGCGGGATCCTCCCCTGCCCCATAGAGCGCGCATAGAATACTCGCCAGGGGTAGAACTGGGAGATCGCGTCCCACTGAAGAGGGTTCCACTGAGCGGGCGGATTGGGCGCCTTGCTCACTGTGTTCCACGGGGACATTTGAGCCAGGTAATTCCCGGGAAGGAGAGCTTCGCCCCTGAATATCGGCCGCCAAAGGAAGACGCATACCAGCGCCGCAAAGAGGGCGTAGGGAAGCAGCCGCCTAATCGTGTTGGGAGTTCCTTTCGCGACCATGATCTGCAACCGAGGTAACGGCCGGAGACGATCCAGCTTCTGCACGCGGCGGGCTGCTTAGGCCAATGAATGAGACACCGATACTAATCAACACCAGACCCGTGATCGCCAGCCTCCAGTCAACTCTCTCGTGCAGAACTGTCGCCGATAGTATAACGACCAGGAAGTAGCTCATGCTCATCAGTGGAAAAGCCACAGACAGGCTGACGCGACTTAGGACCATAAGCCAAATGAACGTGCCGACGACGTACAGCGAGAAACCCGCGAGCGTCCTAAGTCGGAACACGACCTTGAGCACGTTGAATGCCATTCGCAGGGGGTTCTTGCTGACGGGGATATGCTCGTTCCCCACCCCCATCTTGATCAGCACCTGGCCCGCGCTCAACACGATCAGCACAAGCCAGATCATCGCGAACACGCCCGCCGTCAGCCCTTGCATTCGGCCTCCGTCTCCTTGCCCCGGCCAAGGCCCAGGCCGATGAACGACACGCCCGCGCTAATAAACGCCAGCCCCGCAATCGCGTAGAGCCATCGGACCTGCTCGCCAAGGATGGTCGCAGACAGCACGACAACCAGTGGATAGCTAAGGCTGATCAGGGGGTAGGCCACGCTCAGTCTCACTCTGCTGATCGCAGTAAGCCAGAAGAACGTGCTGAAGACATACAATGCAAGCCCGGCGAATACCTTTGGTGTAACCATCGCCGCAGCTATATGCACAATCGTCTGTAGAAGACCATTGCCAGGGGCTATCCCGTGTTCGCCCAGGCCCATCTTGAGGTAGATCTGCCCGAATGCGCCAAGGGATATCGCGATGCAGATGAGCCCAAACGAAGCGAGAGTCAAGTTGCCCAAGTTCCAGTATCCCCCGGGGAGTAGTGCAGAAGACCAACACCCCATTATAGAACAAAGGCAGGGCTAACACCAGCAGCCCTGCCTTCGGTTCAGCTATGCTATTGCGAAGCGCCTATATGCCGAGCAACTGCTTAGCCTTGTCTGCAGCACTGGCGGCATCCGGAGCGTAGCCGTCGGCGCCGATCTCGTCGCAGTAGTTCTGCGTGACAGGCGCGCCACCGATCATGATCTTAGTGTTGGCGCGGCAGCCGTCGGCCTTGAGAGCCTCGATGGTGTCCTTCATCGCGGGCATTGTGGTGGTAAGAAGAGCGGACATGGCGAGGATGTCGCAGCCGTTCCTGACCGCCTCGACGAAGGTCTCAGGCTTCACGTCGACGCCCATATCGTTGACCTCAAAGCCGGCTCCCTCGAGCATCATCCCAACCAGGTTCTTGCCGATGTCGTGCAGGTCACCGCGGACGGTTCCTAGCGCAATTCTCCCCTTGGGCTGCACGCCGCTCTTTGCAAGCTGCGGGCGCAGGAGTTCCATTGCGGACTTCATTGCGCGAGCAGCGATGAGGACTTCAGGTACGTAGAACTCGTTGTTCTTGAACTTCTCGCCAACGACGTTCATACCCGCGACCAAGCCGTTATTGAGAATATCGCCGGGGGGCATTCCCTCGGCCAGCGCGGCCTCTGTGATAGCCTTTGCGTCAGGCGCCTTGCCACCGATGATGGCCTGCGCCAGTGCCTGTAGATCAGCCACTTTAGCTCCTCCTGTGGATCATTCTGCGCTGAGGCGACCCCGTCCGACCGCGTACAGCGCTAAGCTTCTTCTGTCAACCGCTAACCAGTATAGCTATTTGGCGCAAGGCGTGCAAGCCCATAAACGGCGAAAGGTCCCAAACTACCAGAGGCGGCACGATTGTGCTATAATCGGGCCGGCATTGCGCTCGACTGCGCGCCAAAGGATAACACCAGTTGGACAGCTCACTTCTGATCCTCTGCGGCACAGCCGCATATCTTGGATTCCTCCACACGCTCATCGGGCCGGATCACTACCTCCCGTTCATCATGCTCGGTCGGGCCAACCGGTGGAATTCGGCAAAACTCGCAATCATCATCATTCTCTGCGGGATAGGCCACGTGCTCTCGTCCGTGGTGCTGGGATTGATCGGGATTGGAGTGGGAATCGCTCTCAGACGTCTTGAACTCGTGGAATCGACCAGAGGCGAGATCGCCAGCTATCTGCTAATCGCGTTTGGCATAGCGTACATGGCCTGGGGAATAAGGCGGGCGAGAAAAGCAATCACTCACCAGCACGTGCACGTCCACACCGATGGCGACCCTCACGAGCACACTCATACGCACCACGGATCGCACGCCCACATACACACCTCCAAGGCCGAAGCCGGCGTATGGTGGTTGTTCATTGTCTTCGTCCTGGGCCCCTGCGAGCCCCTCATCCCACTGCTGATCTTCCCGGCAGCCGTGGTGGGGTGGCATGGAGTTGCGCTAGTCAGCGCCGTCTTTGGCTTGGTCACCATCAGCACTATGACTACCATCGCTCTAGTAGCTCACAAAGGACTGATGCTCGTGAGACTGGACTGGGCCGAACGCCATTCGCATGCCCTGGCAGGCGGTGCTATTGCGGCTTCCGGGCTGGCAGTGAAATTCCTCGGGCTCTAGGCCGGTAACTCTGCCGTTCGATCCCACCCGCGCCATGCACTCGTCGACCTCCCTGCGCCCCCGATAAGGGTATATCCGTCCTGCTGGGAACGCGCTAGGGGCTCTCAGTGGGGGTGCTGTGGATGCGTAAGTTTCTTCACGACAACGGTCTGGCGATCACTGCATTTGCCCTGTTCATCCTATTCTGGACAGCGATGGGCGTCGCCGGTTATCTGAATCACAACCAGCAACTACAGGGCCACGGGCGAGCCACGATCCCCGTCTTGACCTATCTTGCCTCTGGAGATTTCTGGGAAGCAACCTTGGAGAACTGGGAGAGCGAGTTTCTGCAGATGGGGATCTTCGTCCTGCTGACGGCGCTGCTGTTTCAGAAAGGCTCGGCGGAATCCAAAACGGAGGAAGAACACGAGCAGGAGCAGAGCGAGGAAGACCGGGAGACTGACACTCGTGAAACGGACGAAGACAACCCACAAGTACCTCGTCCTGTCCGCCGTGGAGGTCTCGTCAAGACCCTATACGAGAACTCCCTCGCTGTCACCCTCCTCGCACTGTTTGCCTTCAGCTTTGTGCTCCACGCGATCAGCGGAACACGTGACTACAATGTGGAGCAGTCGTTTCTGGACCAACCGCCAATCAGCGCGTGGGCTTTCCTGGGAACCTCGGAGTTCTGGTTCCAGTCGTTCCAGAACTGGCAGAGCGAGTTCCTTGCCGTCGGCGCCATGGTCGTGCTAAGCATCTATCTTCGCCAGAAGGGCTCGGCGGAGTCAAAGCGAGTAACCGACCCTGCCTCCAAGACAGGCCAGGAATAGTGACGCTGGCGGTCTCCTACCGGATCTTCGAACCGGCAGGTACATCCGAATCCGGCTGCAGGATGATCGCCCGGCCGTCAACATCCGCGGCAAGCAGCATGCCGTTGGATTCTACGCCCCTGATCTTGGCGGGCTCGAGGTTGACGAGCACGACGATCTTGCGGCCGACTAGCGTGGCAGGATCGTACCACTGTGCGATCCCGGCGACGATCTGCCGGTCCTCATCGCCCAAGTTGATCTGCAGCCTCAGCAGCTTGTCCGCTCCTTCGACGCGCTCGGCCTGCTTGATTTCCGCGATCCTGATCTGGATCCTGCTGAATTCCTGGTAAGATATGCGATCGCCTTGTTTCGGAGCCTCAGTGGGCTTGGGGGCCTCTTTTGTTTCCAACTTCACCGTCTCTTTCTTCTTTGACTCGAGCCTCGGGAAGATCGGCTCTGGACCCAGGGTAAGAGTTCCTGGCTTCAGCGGCATCTCCTGAGTCACATCAGACCACTTCAGAGACTCGAAACCGTCAGCAATGCCTAGCTGCCTTGCTACCTCCCGAGCAGTCGCTGGCATGAAGGGCGAGATCATAATCGCGGCCGCTCGCGCCGCCTCAAGGGCGGAATACAGCACGCCCCCCAGCTCTGACAGCTTGCCATCCTTGGCGAGTACCCAGGGCTGCTGGTCATTCACGTACTTGTTGCCCGCGCCAATCATCTGCCAGATCGACTCCAGCGCCTTTGTGAACTCCAGACGATCACACGCCGCCTCCGCCGAAGCTGCGGTCTGTGAGATCACCTCACGAAGCCCTCCGGCGTGAGCACCAGGGTCAGGTATCACTCCCTCGAATGACTTCCTGAGCATGCTCAGCGTGCGATTCAGCAGATTCCCCAGGTCATTGGCCAGATCCGAGTTGAACCGGCCGCGGAAGCTCGCCATCGAGAAATCCCCATCCACACCAAACGTGACCTCGCGGCACATGAAGTAGCGGACGGCGTCCAGACAGACATCAGGCTTAGCCCCCGATTCCTCCGCCAGGTCCTGCGCGAGCTTGGCGGGCGAGATGGCGTTCCCCAGCGACTTGGATATCTTCTGCCCGTCTATGCTCCACCAACCGTGTCCGAAGAGTGTCCTTGGCAGATCGAGTCCCAGCGCCATCAGCATGGCGGGCCAGAACGTGCAGTGGAACCGCACGAATATGTCCTTGCCCATAAGCTGCAAGTCAGCGGGCCAGATGCTCTTGAAGCGCTCCTCGTCAGTGAGATACCCGATAGTGCTGATATAGTTGATCAGCGCATCAAACCACACGTAGATGACTTTTGATGGATCGCCAGGAACGGGAATCCCCCACCCCTTGTTGTCGCGGGTAATGGACACGTCCCGCAGGCCCTGCTTGATGAAGCTAACGACCTCATTCTTGCGGAACTCCGGCAGCAGGAAGCCGGGGTGGGACTCGATGTACTCCAGCAGCTTGTCCCCGTAAGCCGACAGCTTGAAGTAGTAGTTCTCTTCCTGTACCCACTCAACCGGGCGGCCGCATTCAGGGCACTTGCCATCCACGAGTTCACTTTCTGCCAGGAACGTCTCGTCCGGAACGCAATACCACCCATCGTAGTGCCCCGTGTAGATGTCGCCCTGCTCCTGGAGGCGCTTGAAGATCGCCTCAACCACCCTGACGTGACGCCCCTCAGTGGTGCGGATGAAGTCATCGTTGGTGATCTCAAGGCTCTCCCACACCTGCTTAAACTGGCCGGCCAGCTTGTCTACGTAATCCTGCGTCGACATCCCAGCGTTCGCGGCAGCATTCGCCACCTTGATGGCGTTCTCATCGGTGCCGGTCAGGAAGAAGGTGTTCTCCCCCCTGAGCCTATGATAGCGCGCGACAACGTCGGCAATGATCGTTGTGTAGGCATTTCCGACGTGAGGGATATCATTGACGTAGTAGATGGGTGTGGTTACGTAGAATGTGTTCTTTGGCATTGAGAGAACTGACCTTTCGTTATCTTCCAGAGGAAACGTGGCACGCCTACAATTTGCGAGATCTGAACCCGCGTCCGCCAAGAATAACAAGCCGACCAGACGCGTAGTCATCCGGAACGGTGGCGAGGAAAGACTCCAGTAGCGAGTTGGTCGTACCCGGCAACGGAGGATGGACCCTTACTATGATCGCGCCACAATGACTACCAGGCTGGAAGCGAAGCAGATCACCGAAGTCCTTGTCGTGCGTGACAATGACTCGCTGCTCCGCCTTGGCTCTGGCGGCGACGGCCTCGTCCACCGCGCCTCCCATCCCGATCTCGCGTACGTCCGAGACCTCATGCCCAAGTCTACGCAGCATTGCGACTGTCGACCGGGCTACGGTCTCGTCAGTGAGGAACCTCAAGCTGCCTCCGAGGTCGGGATAACATCCTCACCCTCTACCACTTGCTTAGCGTAGTCGATGGCCGCAAGTACTCCCTCACGCGTTAAGTTAGCGTACTCCTGAAGTATGGCGTCAACCGTCATGCCGCCCGCAAGCAGTTCCAGGAGGAACGCGACCGAAATCCGCGTCCCCTCGACGATCGGCTTGCCCTGAAGAACGTGAGGATTCATAACTATACGGTTTCCAGACATGGCATGCGCCCTCTATCATTGATGAACAACTGCACGGCATCGCAACATTCTAGCATTCGGGCTGACTGCAGGCAAGCCCGTTAGTGGCATCCGCAGGACGAGCACTGCCCGGCCGCGCACCTCGCGCATCCGCCGCCGGCGCCGTGTGAGTGACCATTACCATCGGAGACCCGAGCTGAGAACGCCGAGACAAGCCTCTTCACATCGCCCTTGCCACACTTCGGGCAGGAAGCTTGGTCGGCCTTGCTGATCGTTGTCAGCAGTTCGAAACGAAGATCGCACGGGCTGCAGCGGTACTCGTATATCGGCATCTCTAGCTTGCCTCCGAATTTCCATCGCCGCCGCGCTTATCGGCCTCGCGCCATTTCTGAACTCCGTTGCCGCGCCTACCCTTCGAGCGACCCTGCCTACCCCGTCCGCGACCGTTTCCGTCGTTTGCACCGTTACCGCCATTGCCGTTCCGGGTAATCTCCGGCCCCTGGCCGGCCTGTTCAGTGCTCTTGGACACCCCTCGCGAGGGTCTCTGGTCTCCACCGCCGTCACGAGCCTCTGACCTTGGTCCTCGGTCTCGCGGAGGGCGGGGGGCGGTGCGGGCTTCAGCTACCACGGACAAGCCTTCGATACCTGTGTCCGAGTCGAACGTGAGATCGTCGTCAA
>CAZFYZ010000040.1:0-4123 GCA_964523735.1 uncultured bacterium
CAAGGCACGCGCTGCCCTGGATGACGAGAAGAGCTAGAGCGGGCGCAAGTCCCAGAAGTCGAGACTAGCGAGTCAGAGCCCCGGCATTCCGGGGCTTTTCTGCGTCTGGAGCATTTGACGCCTCACTAATAGTTAAGGTATATTAACCTTATCTGCGCTGCGGCGCTTGATGAGGTTGTGTATGGCCCGATGGGTTCGTGTTCTTGCCCCGGTTCTCGTTCTGGCGGTCCTGATCGTGTGGCGTATCGATCAGAAGCGCACAGAAGACAAAGCACAGGCTGACCAGCGTGCGATGAGGATGAAGGCTCCTGCGGTCGTGACCCTTGCCTCCGCGCAGGTCAGAGATCTCGCCAGCACATTCGAGGCGACCGGCTCCGTCGAGGCGCCGCTCTCGGTCAAGATAGCGCCCAAGATCACCGGCAGGATCGATTATCTGGAGGTCCGCGAGGGAGACAGGGTTCATAAAGGCCAGGTTCTGGTCAGAATCGACGACTCCCAGGTCGAGGCCAGCGTTCAGCAGGCAGCAGCCGCTCTCGCAGAGGCGCAATACCGGCTGGCTCAAGCCAAGTTGGGGCAGAACTCGGCGGATGTTTCGGTAGACACTCAGATCCGTCAGCAGAAGGCCGCCAAGGCAAGCGCCCAGGCTGACTACAACCAATCAGTCAAGAACTACGAAGCGCAGCTCGCCGACGCCCAGGCGAAAATCGATGCAGCCAAGGCAGGCACCAGAAGCGCGCAAGCCAACCTCCAGAACGCCAAGATCAAGTATGAACGTGCGCAGACCCTGTTCAAGAAGGGTTTTGTGGCACAGCAGCAGGTGGACGATGCTCAGGCTGCGCTCGAGGTCCAGCAGGCATCACTCGAAGTGACTGAGCAGCAGTTGAGCTCGGCGAAGCAGCAGTACAGCATCACGAAGGAAAGAGCCGACGCCGACCGCGAGGCAGCGAAAGCCAAGCTTGAGCAGGCCAAAGCCTCAGTCGAATACGCCGAGGCGAATACCTCGCAGAAATCTGCCTACCGGCAGAGCCTGGATGCCCTGCGTGCGGGGGTCGATGCCGCGAAAGCTTCCCTGGCGAGCGCCAAGGCCAATCGCAGCGACACAGTGCTCAAGTCACCGCTGGACGGTTTCGTAACCGGTCGGTACTCGGACCCTGGAGCCATCGCTTCCCCCACCCAACCGATTCTCGCGGTGCAATTCGTGAAGCAGGTCTGGGTGTCAATCTCCGTCCCCGATAGCGTATGCACAAAGATCCACATCGGTCAGCCCGCGACAATCAGGTTCGACGCGATACCCAACCGCGAGTTTGCCGCCAACGTGATCCAGATCAATCCCTCGGCCGATCCCCAGAGCCGGCAGTTCACCGTCAGAGTTGTCATGTCAAATGCCAACGGCCTGCTGAAGCCCGGGATGTTTGCACACGTCTCCCTGCAGACTGATCGCGTCGCCAACGCTGTGGTCGTGCCGCGAGAGGCAGTGAAGAGAGACCGATTGGGGGCCTACGTGATGGCCCCCGATGCGCAGAGAAAGGCTACTCGAATCGCAGTGACGACAGGGGCCGAGGACACGGACTTCGTGAGTATCACCAGCGGCCTTGAGCCGGGGCAGAAGGTCGTGACGATCAGCTCCTCCCCCGTGCGGGAGGGGCAGATGCTGATGGAAGGTGGCGGCAAAGGCCGCGGAACCCCTCCCCAGCCCTCCCCTAAAGCGGGAGGGAGCACGTTCGTCGAAGACCGGACCCCTCCCCAGCCCTCCCCTAAAGAGGGAGGGGGCACGTATGGTGATAGGCCGACCCCTCCCCAACCCTCCCCCACGGGGAGAGGGGGCACGCGATGAGCATAGCGCAATTCGCGGTAGCCAGACCAGTTGCGGTTGTCATGCGTATCGCGGCACTGGTGCTCCTGGGCGCCATCTGCCTGATGCGCCTGCCGGTCGATCTGCTGCCGAACGTCACGCTGCCCACTGTTGCTGTCATCACCCAGTGGCCTAACGTCGCGCCGGAGGAGATCGAGGCGCAGGTGACTCGTCCAATGGAGCGAGCCGTCTCATCGACACCGGGCATGTACCAGGTAACCTCATCGAGCATGGAAGGCAACTCCATGGTGCGCGTTCAGTTCCGCTGGGGCGTAGACATGGGACAGGCCGCTGTCGATGTAATGCAGCAGGTTGTGCGCGCGCAGAGGTCGTTCCCGGACGACCCGACCCTCCAGACGCCGCTCGTCTTCAAAATGGATCCTACTCAGATGCCGATCCTGGTATTTGGAGTCTCCGGTATCGAGGATCCGGTCAAGCTCCGAATGCTCCTCGACAACCAGGTCACGCCGATGCTCGATTCCTGCGACGGAGTAGCGTCGGCGACAGTCACCGGCGGGCGCGAACGCGCGATTATAGTGAATGTCGACCCCTACCGTCTTCGCGCACACCACATGTCACTCGCTGACGTGCAGCGGCGGCTGGTGCAGGAGAACCTCAACCTGCCGGCAGGGATAGCCAAGCAGGGGAAGACTGAGTACACGATTCGAAGTCTGGGCTGGTTCACCAGCCCAGAGGAGATCGCGAAGATCCCGCTGGGCTCCTTCAACGGCCATCTTGTGACCATCGGCGACGTCGCGTCTGTCGAGGACTCACACAGCGAGGTTCGGCTTCATACCAGGCTCAATGGCAAGCCATCAGCAGGAATCGTCATAACGAAGCAGAGCGGCGCCAACACAATCAGCACCGCCAAAGCCGTGTTCGCGAAGCTGGAACGCGTTCGCAAGCTGTATCCTGACCTCAAGTTTGGTTTGGCCTACGATCAGGCGCAGTTCATAAGGGCTTCGGTGGACAACGTTCGCGATGCCGCGATCATCGGCGGCGTACTAGCCGTGCTGATCCTGCTCTTCTTCCTGCGAAACGTTCGCAGCACTCTAGTCGTTGCGCTCTCGATACCGACCTCCATCATATCAACCTTTGCACTCCTGTACATGTGCGGGTTCACGATCAACACGATGTCGCTGGGAGGGTTGGCGCTCGCCACAGGCCTGATAGTGGACGATGCGGTCGTGGTCCTGGAGAACATCTTCCGGCACATAGAGCGCGACAAGAAGACAGCGCGAGAAGCTGCGGTCACCGGCACTAACGAGATTCTCTCAGCAGTCGTAGCGTCCACCTGGACAGTAATGGTCGTGTTTCTGCCTCTGCTCCTGATCAGAGGTCAGGCCGGGCAGATGTACACGCAGTTCGCGCTAGTGGTAGTCTTCTCTCTCGCGGTCTCGCTGCTGGACGCAACCACGGTTGTGCCGATGCTGGCAACGCGGTTCATTTCCGGCGAGGCACATCACGAGACTCTGGCAACCGCCGCCGATCATCCGAGCGTGCTCATGCGAGCATTTCATTGGAGCGGACAGCGGCTCGAGGCGCTTGACTCGAGCTATCGTCGTGGACTACACTGGGCGATCCACCACCGGATGCAGACACTCTCGGCAGCTCTGGCTATCACTCTTGGCGCGGTGCTTCTTGTCCCAATGATCGGGACAGAGATCATGCCGATGACCGACAGCGGCGACTTCACCGTCCGAGTCAAGATGCCAGTCGGGACGGCTTTGTCAGAAACCAACAAAGCGATGCTGCAGGTCGAGCGAATTGTTCGTGCAAACCCCAATGTGATGACCGCGTTCTCCGCAGCGGGCTCGAGCTTGAGCATGCGCGGCACGGGAACTACTCTCCGGCCCTATCAGGGCTCTGTGATGGTGAAGCTCAAGGAGAATCGTACGCAGTCCACACTGGAGATCATTCGCGATCTGCGCAAGAAGCTCGCGCAGATTCCGGGAGTCGCGGCCCGGCCCGACCAGAACGATATCGTCACCCAGATCATGACAGGCGGGGCAACCAACGTCGAGATCGATATATTCGGCGATGACCTGAGCAGACTATCGGCCCTCTCGCGGGAGGTGATGGCGCGGCTGCGGGGCATACCGGGACTGGAGAACCTCGATGTGAACTGGCAGGAGGCGATGCCGGAGATCCAGTGGAAAGTTGACCGAGACAGAGCCCAGCAGTTGGGAGTCAGCTTCAAGGACGTAGCTGACACGATCAACACCGCAACCAACGGCAGCATATCATCCTATTATCAAGAAAAGGGTTTCC
>CAZFYZ010000040.1:4133-27842 GCA_964523735.1 uncultured bacterium
GCACGAACGCAAGACCGTCCCCGCGATGAGCGATCTAGTCGTGAAGTCTGGCCCGGCGGGGACGTCCACGGGTGAGGTCGTCCTCAGCCAGGTAGCAACCCCGATCTACGGCATGGGCCCGAGTGAGATCACCCGCATGGACCGTCAGCGCTACGTAGCAGTCGTCGGAGTTCCTCAGGGCCGGTCCACGGGTGAGATCCAGGCAGACATCGAGAAGGCACTGGAGGGCTTTCAGATGCCCACCGGCTACTACTGGGATTGGGGGGTGAACCTCAAACGCGCCAAGGAGGAGTTCAGCGGAATGTGGGTCGCGGTGTTCCTGGCGATCGCCCTGATCTACATGCTTCTGGCATCGCAGTTCGAGTCGTTCGCGCACCCTCTAACTATCCTGTTCTCCGTCCCGCTTGCCGGAGCGGGAGTTATCCTGGCCATGTTCCTTACGGGCCGCGCGTTCGGGCTGACGGCGTTCATTGGAGTCCTCATGCTAGTAGGGATCGTTGTTAAGAACGGGATTCTGCTCGTAGACTACACCAACACCCTCCGCCACCGCGGGATGATGCGCGAGGACGCTTTGCTGGCAGCCGGGCCCACGCGTCTGCGACCCATCCTGATGACCGCATCCGCCGCTGTGTTCGGAATGCTGCCCCTCGCACTGGCCATTGGCAAGGGCTCGGAGGTGCAGGCTCCGATGGCGACGGCGGTTATAGGAGGTCTGTGCACATCGACCGTCCTGACGCTCTTCGTTGTGCCGGTGGTCTATTCTCTGCTCGATGACGCGGCGAGGCGGCTCCGGGGAAAGGGGGAGTCCAGTGATGGATGATGGCATTCGTGGCCAGGCAGCGGCAGTGACTCTGCTGATCCCAAGTGTGATGCGCAAGCTGTTCGCTATCGAGGACGATCCCGCCGCCGAGTTGCCGATAGGTCAGATACGCCTCTGCGCGGTGCTGCAGGAGGGACCCAAGCCGATGTCATCGTGCAGCGCGGAGCTTGGCGTCTCCCTGAGCGCAACATGCCAACTCGCCGACCGGCTGGAGAGAGCGGGCATGGTGGAGCGAGTATGCGAACCGGGCGACAGGCGCGTCAAGTGCCTGCAGCTTACGGATCGGGGGCGGGATGTAATGGGCGCCCGCCGTGAGCATCGTGTTCAGCGGGCCGAGCAAGCGCTGTCCAGCCTCAGCCAAGCTGAACGAGCGGGCATTGTCTCGGCGCTTGAGGCGCTCCTGCAAGCAAGTTCCGTTGTCTCGGAGTAACGCTGACCCCAGATCACGCCAAGTTCCACCGTCTCGGGTCGATGATCTTCCCCTCTCGTGCAGCGCAACCCTATACTAGAGGCGTGTGTTTGGGGTATAATGGTCGTTAACATCCCAAAATCCCCAAGCACGAGGTGACCAATGGCCGTAGAGAAGAAAAGACTCCCTGATGCAGCTCCTATCGAGAAAGACGGCCTGTCGGGAGATGAGCTGTTCTCCCGTGGCAAGGGACTCACCTACGACGATTTCATCGTCCTGCCCGGCTTCATCGACTTCCAGGCAAGCGAAGTCGACCTGGAGACCCATGTCACCCGCAACATCAAGATCAAACGACCCCTCGTAAGCTCGCCGATGGACACGGTCACCGAATGGAAGATGGCGGTTTACCTGGCGCTTCTTGGCGGGATAGGGATTATCCACTACAACAACAGCATCGACGCACAAGTGGAGCACGTGCGCAAGGTGAAGCGCTTTGAGAACGGGTTCATAGTTGACCCGGTCGTCTTGAGCCCCAGCAACACGGTCAGTGACGTCGACAATATCAAGAGGGAGCATGGTTTTTCCGGGATCCCAATCACGGAGGACGGAACACTGGGCTCGAAACTGGTCGGGATCATAACGAACCGCGACATAGACTTCGAAAAAGACCGCTCGCGGCCACTCTCCGATGTGATGACCAAGGAGCTTGTCACCGCGCGAGAGGGAGTCACCCTCCACGACGCGAACCAGATTATCAAGGGTTCAAAGAAGGGCAAACTGCCGGTGGTTGATGACCAGTTCAGGCTGGTGGCACTGCTCTCTCGCAGGGACCTGCTCACCAACAAGGACTTTCCTTACGCGTCAAAGAGCACAGGTAAGCAGCTTCTAGCGGGCGCCGCCGTATCTACCAGGCTAGAGGACCGCGAGCGTGTGGAAGCCTTGGCGGACGCTGGCGTTGACGTGATCCTCATCGACTCCGCGCAGGGCTACTCGGCCTACCAGATCGAGATGATCAAGTTCATCAAGAGCCACTTCCCGAACATCGAGGTTATCGCGGGCAACGTGGTATCGACAGACCAGTCTCGTGCGCTGATCGAGGCAGGCGCGGACTCGCTGCGAATCGGCATGGGGCCGGGCTCTATCTGCATCACCCAGACGATGATGGCAGTCGGCAGACCGCAGGCGACTGCAGTCTACAAGTGCGCCAGGCTCGGCAACGAATACGGCGTACCGGTGATTGCAGATGGCGGCATCCAGGGGATCGGGCACATCGCAAAGGCGATGTCCGCAGGGGCCGGCGCCGTGATGGCAGGGTACCTGTTGGCTGGGACATCCGAATCACCAGGGGAGTACTTCTACGAGAACGGGATGCGAGTAAAGCGTTACAGGGGTATGGCAAGCGTAGAGGCAATGACCGCGGGCGGTGGCAAGCGCTATCTGAGCGAGGACGACAAGGTAGTTGTTCCGCAAGGGGTCACTGGAACGGTTCTCGACCGAGGCTCGCTGGTGGACTACGTTCCCTACCTGATGAAGGGTCTGCAACAGGCATTCCAGGACATGGGACATCATTCAGTAGCCAGACTGCACGAGGCGCTGCACTCAGGTGATCTGCGTTTCGAGCACCGCACTGCCGCCGCACAGGCCGAGGGGACGGTCCACAGCCTTCACTCGTTCAGCCCGCCAAAGCTCGGGCGGATCGCGCTGGAAAATTTCTGATCGAGGTTCTATTGACTCTGCACTTCTGCAGTGGTATCCTCAACATGTTGCTGTAACAAAGCTGCAACATGATTGTAACCTGTAAGGTAAGACCAGACTATGGCCGAAGCAGTTCATGCGGCCCCTCGGACAACTACTCTGCAGGACGCGGAACCGGTGATCCCAAGCATTCTGGATAAGGAAGGCAGGCTTCTGGACGCGTGTCGCGTCGAGCAGGAGTTTGGCCTGCGCGTACGCGAGCTTGACCCAGAAGCGTGGGACATGGATGTTTTCACCCTCCCATCGGTCGGCACACATTGCCGCGAAGCCAGGGCACGTGTTGATCGGGTCGCAGGGGCCATAGGCATGTCGTCGATCGATCGGGCCGACGTGATGCTCGCCGTGGGTGAAGCTGTCAGCAACGCCATCCGCCACGGCAATCGATCGAACCCCGAGGGCTCGTTCACGATCTGCTGTATGGCTACCGCGGAGACGCTCTACGTTTCAGTGAGCGATCCGGGGGCTGGATTCGACCCCGATCATCTGCCGCGTATGGATGACGCACTCCTGCTGGAGAGCGGACGAGGAGTGCACTGCATGAATGCGGTCATGGATGAGGTCACATTCGATTTCTCGTCGGGCACGACCGTAAGGATGATGAAGATCCGCCGCTAGAGCTCACAAGATCGAGGCTCTTCCCCCCCGTATCAGGTTCCTGCAACTGAGCTCCTCGATAGTGCGCACGCCCGTGCAGAACATGATCGTGGCCAACTCCTCCCGGATCTGCGACAGGGTGTCGTGGAGCATCTCAGCAGAGACCGCTGCCGCTTTGAGTAGAGTCAGCGCCATCCCCGCGGCATCCGCGCCAAGTATGATCGACTTCGCGATGTCCTCCCCGGAACGCACGCCTCCACTGGCGATAAGAGCCAGACCCGGGCCTGCCTCCTTGGCCGCGATCAGGCTGTCAACCGTGGGTATCCCCCATTCCCCAAGTGCACTCAGTCCAGGCTCGACACTCCGCAGACTCTCGACCTTGGCCCACGATGTTCCGCCGGCCCCTGCAACGTCTATGCAGGCCACACCCGCCTCAGCTATGAGCGACGCAGCCCTGCCTGATATTCCATGCCCGACCTCCTTCACGATCACAGGCACGTCGAGCGCCTCACATACTCGTGCTATGCGGCCGGCGATGTCGCGGAAGTTGGTGTTGCCGTTCGGCTGGACACACTCCTGGAGCGGGTTTATGTGCAGGATGAGCGCGTCCGCGCCGATCATCTCGACTGCTCTGCGGCAGGCTTCAACCCCGCAACCGTTGTTGAGCTGAACCGCCCCCAGATTGGCGAAGAGGAGGATGTCTGGAGCGATGTCTCTCACACGAAATGTATCGGCAAGGCTGTCGTCCTCAAGCGCAACGCGTTGACTGCCGACTCCCATCGCAATACCGAACGACTGAGCCGCCTCCGCAAATAGCTGGTTGTAGTGCAGCCCCTCAGTCGTGCCCCCTGTCATGGACGAGATCACCAATGGCATCCCGAGTCGCTTACCTAAGAGCGTAGTCGAGGTATCCACTTCGCTGCGGTCGATCTCCGGCAGGGCCTCGTAAGGAATCGTGTACCGCTCGAAGCCGGTCGTGATCGAGTGGAACTCCACGTCCTCGTGGAGGGCGATCTGCAAGTGATCCCGCTTGCGCTGGGTGTTCTCAGATACCCTGACGAATGACAATCTCATCCTCTCGATCGAGCGGCGACGGAATAGTGATCCCGGACATCAACAGTGCGCGATTCACGGCTTCCACTATGCCTTGAGTAGTCAGACCACAGCCAGCAAGCAGCTCCGATGACTTGCCGTGCTGTACGAATGTTGGCTGAATGGCGAGTGTCTCTATGCTGCACCCGAGGGCGCGGTTCTTGACCAGGCACTCCAGGACTGCGCTCGCGAAGCCTCCCTCGGCCGAGTTCTCCTCAACAACCACCATTGCCCTGCACTGCGTGGCGGCCGCGACGATGGTGGCTTCGTCGAGAGGCTTCACAAAGCGGGCGTCGATCACCCTCGCGCCGACCCCGAGTGCCGCGAGTTCCACCGCCGCCTGGAGAGCACAGTTCACAACCGGGCCGACCGCAATGATAGCGGCCAGGTTGCCCTCCGTGAGAACATCCGCCTTTCCGATCACAACCTTCCTCATCGTCTTCGGGCGTGTGCCGCGAGCCTCGCCCCTGGGGTAGCGAATCGCGACGGGCCCGTCGATGCACACGGATGTGTAGAGCATGTCGCCCAACTCGGCCGCGTCTCTCGGGACCATGATTGTGAGGTTGGGAATGTGCCTCAGGTAGCTCAGGTCGAAGACTCCGTGGTGTGTCGGGCCATCCTCACCCACGAATCCTGCGCGGTCGATCGCGAAGATCACCGGCAGGTTCTGCAGGCAGACATCGTGCACGATCTGATCGTAAGCCCGCTGCAGGAAAGTGGAGTATATCGCGACCACAGGCTTCGCGCCGGCCGACGCCAACCCAGCCGCAAAAGTGACCGAGTGCTGCTCGGCAATCCCCACATTGAAGAACCGCGAGGGATACTTCTTAGCGAAGGCGGTCAGGCCGACTCCATCCGGCATCGCAGCAGTGATGGCCACGATCTTAGGGTTGCGCTTGGCAATCTGGAGAAGAGAGCGGCTGAACGCGTCCGTGTAGGTGCGGCGGCCCTTGTCATTCGACTTTCCGTTAGATGCGTTGAACGGCCCCACCCCGTGATAGCGCCTGGGTCTGTGCTCCGCACGGTCGTAGCCTTTGCCCTTGGTTGTAACAACGTGCAGCAGGACAGGGCCTTTCATGTTACGCGCGCGGCCGATCAGGTCCCTCAGGTCGCCGATGTCATGCCCATCGATCGGCCCGAAGTAGTGGAAGCCCAGTGCCTCGAAGATCGTGCCGCTCGTGGGCGAGACCCAGTTCGTGAGGCCGCGTCTGAGCATCTGGCCCGTCTTTCTGAAGAAGCCTGCGCCAACCGGCAGGTAACGGAAGACTCGTTCAGCACTGTCCTCCATGCTCTGGTAGAGCGGCATCGCCCTGAGCCGGGAGATATGCGTCGCGAGTCCTCCGATGCTTGGCGATATCGACATCCGGTTGTCGTTGAGGATTACGAGCAGATCCGCCTTGGATGCTCCGGCATTGTTGATCGCTTCCCAGGCCATCCCACCACCCAATGCGCCATCACCTACGACTGCAGTGACCCGATACTTTTCGCCCGCAAGATCGCGTCCGTGCGCTATGCCGAGTGCGGCTGAGATCGCTGTTGACGCGTGGCCGGTGGCGAACGCGTCGTAGGGGCTCTCGGACGGTTTGGGAAACCCGCTGATCCCGCCCAAGCGCCTCAGCGTGTGGAAACGGTCGAGTCTGTCAGTAAGCAACTTATACGCGTAGCACTGATGGCCAACGTCCCAAATGATCCGATCATCCGGGACATCCATCACCGCCAGCAGCGCCAGCGTCAGCTCCACAACCCCTAGACAAGGGGCCAGATGGCCGCCGTTTGTGCTCACAACGTCTATTATGAGGTCCCTGACCTCCTCCGCGACCTTGAGCATCTCCTGGTTCGAGAGCCGCTTCAGGTCGTCGGGCAGCGCGAGGGACCGAAGGATACCGCCCTGCATCTGATCACCTTCAGGGGTCCGAACACCAGAGGGCGGGCCGGACTCGCCCACGATGATTACCTTTGCCTTATGTTCCCAGGCGGGATTGAGGGGCAAACCTGAGTGCGTGGCGGTGAGCCCTGATGGAGGTTAGGCTACCGACACACGAGGCAGT
Source organism: uncultured bacterium (assembly GCA_964523735.1). Taxonomy (GTDB): domain Bacteria; phylum Armatimonadota; class UBA5829; order UBA5829; family UBA5829; genus CAZFYZ01. The sequence goes on from CAZFYZ010000040.1 coordinate 10,852, forward strand.
GATCGGTCGAGGCTAGATGAACACCGAGCAGGGAGGCAACTGCAAGCGAGACTGCGGCAACCAGGGCGAGAAACAGGGTGTACTCTACCATGGTGGTGCCGGATCGGCTTTGGCAGAGTCCGGCAAGGCGGATGATCAGGCTCTGCATCAAGTGCGTCTCCAAGAATGCCTGATTGCTGTTCGGCGCGGGTCACATTATTCATGTACCCGCGAGGTGACCTACAGCATCACGCTGTAGAATCTATGGAAGCCCGATGCTCGTCCAGCATCTCCCCAATCCTCTGCATAATCCTCTTGCCCACCTCATCGAGCGCCTCGCGTCCGCCTTGGGCGTAGAGGTCGTCGAGGTGGACGGGGCGGCCGTAGATGACCTTGATGCGGCTGAAGCGGAAGAAGATCGAGTGAGGCGGGAGCAGCTTCTCCGTGTTGATAAGCGCGACGGGGATCACCGGGACCTTGGCGCGGAGGGCGATCATGCCCACCCCCGGCTGAGCCGGCAGTAGCTCAACTGGATTGAGATTGCGCTGGCCTTCGGGAAACATCCCGACGACTTCACCGTGCTGGAGAAGATCGATCGCCTGCTTAAGCGCGGCGCGGTCGGCAGTGTGCTGCCTGACCGGGAATGCCCCAACGCCCCTTATCAGGAACCCCAGCACCGGTATCCGGAAGAGCGGCTCCTTGGCCATGAAGTGCACCGGCCTCGGGCACCCGCCGCCTAGCGCGGGCGGGTCGATGTAGCTGACGTGGTTGCCACACAGCAGAACGCCGCCCTTCTTGGGGATGTTCTCACGCCCGATCACGGTCCAGCGGCCGAACAGCCGGCAGATCGAAGCGCACAGAGTTTTACCAATCCAGTAGAGCATTAGGCTTCCAAGATAGGGCGGATGATTGCGATGGGCACGCCCCGTTTGGTGACCACAACCTCCTCGCCCTGTTTGACTAGGGCAAGGTAAGCGCCAAGTCTTTTCCTCAACAAGGTCACACTAACCACGACCATTGAACCACTCCTACTGATCCTCTCGTATCCCTTTTCGCGTTTTCGCTCTCTCGCGCTTTCGCGATTAGGTCTCCCCTGCCGTCTTCTGATCATGCACAGCGACTACTGCATCTATGACCTGGTCCAGAGTCAGTGGGTCGGTCTCGATGAGGATGGCGTCCGAGGCCCGCCTGAGAGGAGCGTGGGTGCGGGAGCTGTCGCGCAGGTCGCGTTCGGCGATCTCTGACGCAATCTGCTGCATGTCAGCCTCGATGCCCTTGGCCTGGAGTTCTTCGGTGCGACGACGCGCACGCTCGGTCGCCGAAGCAGTCAGGAAGACTTTGACCTCGGCATTCGGAAACACGACGGTGCCGATGTCGCGGCCCTCCATCACGATCCCGCCCTGCTCGCCCATCTTGCGCTGCAGGTCCACCAACCGCTTGCGAACGCCTTTGATGGCGCTGACCGGCGAGGATAGACGCGTAGCCTCGGGCGTGCGAATGGCCTGAGTGACATCCTCACCATCAGCGAAGATGTGCTGATCCTCTCCGATCTTCTCGAAGTGGATATCCAGCCGATTCGCGAGCGCGGCGATTTTGGAGTGATCCGAGACGGCGATCCCCTCCTGGATCACACGCCACGCAACCGCGCGATACATCGCCCCGGTGTCGATATACAAGTATCCAAGCCTCTCGGCGACCCCTCGTGCGACCGTGCTCTTGCCTGCGCCCGCGGGCCCGTCGATGGCCACTATTGGTTTGCTCATTTCTTCATTCTCAGGAAAGCCTGCCTGACCTCTCGGGCCTCGGTGAAGAAACGCATAACAGCTTCCTCATCGCCCGATGCCAATACAGACTTGAAATCGGCCAGGCTTATCTCCAGCTCTCCAATCGCCTCAATGATGGAGGCTGCATTGGTGAGGCATATGTCGCGCCATATCTCCGGCGGGCTGTCAGATATGCGGGTGAGGTCTCTGAAGCTCCCCGCCGCCAACTTCAGCGCCTTGGCGGAGCCGCTGGATGGATTCGATACAGCGTGCAGTAGTGCCGCGGACATCGTGTGCGGCAGATGGCTGATCAAAGCAACGGCTCGGTCGTGTTCGGTCGGGTCCAGGACCTCAACGCGGGCGCCAACCCCCTCCGCAAATGCTGTCATCCTGCCAAGCGTGGCAAGCTCGTTCTCTTCGGTGGGCGTGAGCACATAAGTCGCACCAACGAACAGGTCAGGAAACGCAGCCTCGACCCCCGCCTCTTCGGAGCCCGCCATCGGATGCCCGCCGATGAACTCGCAGCCATCCGGAATCACCGCGTTAGCCTGGTCAACGATATGATGCTTGGTGCTGCCGACATCAGTCACGACGGCCCCGGGTTTCAGCGCCGCAGCCATCTTCGCCAGCGTCGGCACAACCGTCCGCACAGGCGTGCAGATGATGACCAGGTCGGCCTCGGCGGCGCCATTCTCAAGATCGAGTGTATACTCGTCGATTGCCCCGAGTATCTTCGCCCGCATCAGCTTCTGTTCGGAACGGCCAATGCCAACTACTCGCCACGCGAGGCCGTTCTTCTTCGCCGCCATCCCAAGCGAGCCGCCAATAAGGCCCACGCCGACGATGGCGACCGTATCGAAGATGATGCTGGCTGCCTGCTCTCGCGGCATCAGACGTATCTGCCCACCGCGCGGGCTATCGCGGTCAGTTCGCCCATCAGGCTGGAGAAGTGATCGGGGGTCAGCGACTGAGCGCCGTCCTTGAGGGCTTTGTCAGGATGAGCGTGGACTTCGATCATCAGGCCATCCGCTCCCGCCGCGACCGCCGCTTTGGCGACAGGGGAGACTAGTTGACGCTTGCCGGTGCCATGGCTGGGATCGGCGAATATCGGCAGATGGCTCAGACCAAGAACAGCAGGTATGCTAGCCACATCGAAGGTGTTGCGCGTATAGGTCTCGAACGTGCGAATGCCGCGCTCGCAGAGGATGATCTGATAGTTGCCGCGGTTGGCGATGTATTCCGCCGCCTGCAGCCACTCCTCGATTGTGGAGGACATACCGCGCTTGAGCATCACAGGCATCTTCAGGGTTCCCACTTCCTCCAGAAGCGAGAAGTTGGTCATGTTGCGCGTGCCGACCTGGAGGATGTCCGCGTACTTCGCGACCAACTCGACGTCGCGAGTGTCCATGACTTCGGTCACGATGGGCATGCCCGTCGCTTCGCGTGCGGTGGCAAGAATCTTGAGCGCTTCCTCACCAAGGCCGTGGAAGCTGTAGGGAGAGGTGCTGGGCTTGAACGCGCCGCCCCTGAGGATCGAGGCTCCGGCCGCCTTCACCGCCTTTGCGACCTCGAGGGTCTGCTCCTCGGTCTCGACCGAGCAAGGTCCCGCCATCAGCACGATCTTCTGCCCACCGATATCTACGCCACGGACCTTGATGATGGTCTTGTCGGGGTGGAACTCTCGGCCGACCACTTTGTAGGGCTTGAGGATCGGCACCACGCGCTCGATGTAATCCAGAGTCGAGAGCTGCTCGGCGATCATCGGCTTCGCGTCGTCGTGCGCGCCGATCACGCCGACTATGGTCTTCTCCACGCCCTTGGAGAGGTGTATGCCGTAGCCGCGCTCTTTGAGGTTCCCTACAAGCTCGTCAACATCCGCATCTGTCGCCGATGGTGCTAGTATGATTATCATCTGCCAAGCACCTCGCCAAGCGTTCTGATGAACCGCTCGTTCTGCTCATCCGTGCCGGTCGTGACGCGGATGTGGGTGGGGCAGCCGAAGATATCGCCCGTGCGGACGATCACGCCGCGCTTCATCAACTCGCGGAACACCATCTGGCAATCGGCCTTGACATCGACCCACAGGAAGTTCGCCTGCGTCGGAGCGTAGGGCAGGCCCATCTTCTCGAACTCGGCATACATATAGAGCTTCCCACGCTTGTTCAGCTCGCGGGTGCGGGAGACCTGGTAGGGATCGGCGAGGCTGGCGACGGCTCCAACCTGCGCAATGCTGCTGACATTGAACGGCAGCCGGACGCGCTCCAGCATATCGATGATGTGCGCCGGCGCGACTCCATAGCCCACTCTGAGCCCCGCGAGCGCATAGATCTTCGAGAACGTGCGCAGGGCGATTACGTTGCGCCCCTGCCTGATCCACTCGATCGAGCGCGTGTAGGCCGGGTCGTCCGCATACTCATAGTAGGCCTCGTCGAGCACCAGCACGCACCGCTCAGGCAGTTTGTCGAGCACGTTCTCGACTGCATCCGCATCCACGATCGTACCGGTGGGGTTGTTCGGATTGGTGATGAAGAAGAGCTTAGTGCGCTCGTTGACCTGCGCGAGCATCGCGTCGAGGTCGTGCGTCCAATCCTTGAGCGGGACCATCCGCGCGGGGCAATCCATCAGCGTGGCAGCGGCCTTATACTGAACGAAACTCGGGTCAGCCTGAACGATCTCATCATCGCCCTCGAGAAGCGCAACGCCGAGGTAGTGAATGACCTCGTCCGCGCCAGAGCCGAAGATCAGCATATCCGGGTTCACGTCCAGATACTTCGCAACGGACTGCCTCAGTTCGAAACAGCTTCCCTCCGGATACTGTGCCACGTTCGGCAGCATGGCTTTGATTGCCTCGAGGGCTTTGGGCGATGGCCCCAGTGGATTCTCGTTGGACGCGAGCTTGATGATATCGTCAATCCCCAGTTCCCGCTTAACTTCCTCGATGGGTTTGCCGGGGACGTAAGGGGTCAGGTTCAGTATACATTTTCTGCAGGAAACACTTGTTTGAGCCACGTAAGACAGCCCTCCTCACCTTCAAAAGCATAGCACAAAGCCCCCTCCCGTGGCAAAAGGCGGGCTGCTTGGCCTGAACTCAATCGCGAAATCCCGAAAGTCAGAAAGGCAGAAATGGGGGGTTCGGTATTCTGCGGGAACTCTGGTGAGTGCAATGATGTTGACCTTCAGATGTCATCCCCGTTCCCGCAGGATGAAGAGTGGTCGTGGTTCAAGCCCGTGCACCGAGCTCAAACCTCACCTCAAACCTGTCCCCAGGCTTCAGGTGAGCGCCGCGGGCGAAGTCGGCGGCGGGGGTGCGTTTGCGGGACTCGGGCTGGAGGTCGGTTAGGAGAACGGAGCCCTCCGAGGCAGCAACGGCGACCCCATGGTCGTCAACGCGGATGATCTGGCCGGGTTCACCCTGGAGGCCCTCGGAGCGGTCAACGGAGGCTTTCCAAATCTTGATCATCTGATCGTTGAGTCGGGTGAACGCGCCAGGTCTTGGCGTGCAGCCTCGGATTCGATTCACGATAGCGGCTGCGGGCAGCGCCCAGTCGATGGCGCCGTCCTCGCGCTCAAGGGAGCGGGCAATGGTGGCCAGTTCGTTGTCCTGCGGGATCGGAGCGACTGATCCGTCCTCGAGGCCCTCAAGTGTGCGCACGAGAAGCCGTGCACCTGCAAACGAGAGCCTGCGCGCAAGTTCGGCCGCATTCTCGTCGGGGGTAATGTCGATCACGTCCTGCAGCAGAATATCGCCGGTGTCCCAGCCCTCGTCCATGAGCATCGTCGTGACGCCGGTCTGGCGCTCGCCGGAGATCAGCGCGTGCTGAATAGGCGCGGCTCCGCGATACTTGGGCAATATCGAGCCATGCACATTCACTACGCCGTGCGCGGGCCACTCGAGAAGCTCCGTTGGAATCTTCTGCCCGTAAGCGACCACAATCATCGTGCCGATCGGCCCGAAGCTCTTGATCTCGGCAATGGATTCAGATGAACTCATCCGTTCAGGCTGCAGAATGGGGAACGAGTGGGCTGACGCGATTTCCTTGACCGGCGACAACTGCAGGCCCATCCCTCGCCCGTGCGGACGATCGGGCTGAGTCACCACAGCCAGTATCTCGTGGTGGGAAGCAATCACCGCCTCCAAGCACGGCACGGCGAACTCACTTGTACCGACGAAGATGGTCTTCATAGCGCACTCCGTGCGAGTAGCAAGTCCAAAGTCAAAAGTGAAAAGTCAACAGAGCTGACATTCTATCAGAAGCTCCTCCGCACTTGCCACTTTGCACTTTGCACTTTCTACTCCTCGCCCTCTTCTTCTTCCCCCACGGGTACCGTTTCAAGCGTCTCAGGGTCGGCGCGGTCGATGAAGAGGGTTCCGTCGAGATGGTCGGTCTCGTGCTGGAAGAGCCTCGCCATCAGGCCCTCTGCCCTGATCTTGATCTTCTCGCCGTTCTCATCGAGCCCGGTGAGGGTAAGGCGCTCATCCCTCGCAACATCTCCTTGCAGGCCGGGAATGCTGAGACAGCCCTCGATGCCGATCTGCTCGCCGCCTCGCTTGGACAGCACGGGATTGATGACCGCATGCTTTCCCTCGCCAAGGTCGTAGACGAACAGGCGCTTGGAGACGCCGATCTGAGGCGCTGCCAGCCCCAAACCCCTGCTCTCTTCGAGCACGACATACATATGCTCGATGAGAGCCTTGATCTCCTCATCGAACTCCGGCACCTCCTGCGCGCGCTCACGCAGCACGCTGCTGCCGTAGGCAACGATCTCCTCGCATCCCATGACGCAGTATTACCCCCAGACACAAGCATGAAAGCACGGACGTGAGAAGGGAATATCACGAAAACACGAAACGGAGAAAGCACGAAAGGCATTTGTTCTGTAGTCGCCAAAGCCATCTTTCGTGTTTTCGTACTTTCGTGCTTTCGTGATCTCCCTTCTCGACTGGTTGGTATTATAACATCGAGGTAGGGTCTATATCTATAGCGAGGTGGCGACGGAGGTCGCGTGTCTGCTCGAGGGCAGTGCGCAGAGTATCGAGCATGAACTCCCGGTCACGTGAGCGGAGAAGCAGCCGCCAGCGATACTCCCCCTTGAGCTTGGCGAGAACGGCGGGAGCGGGACCGATCGCTTCTAGCTTGCCGCGCCTGCCGATGGCATCGATCGCCTTGCAGAGTTCCTGCACCCGCCCCTCGGCGACTCGCGTGTCCGCGTCGCGGGCGGTAATGTTGATCAGTGAGGCGAACGGCGGATAGTTGACCTCGCGGCGGGACTCGAGTTCGTGCCGGTAGAAGCCCTCGTAGTCGTGGTTCACGGCGCACTGGATCGCGTAGTTCTCCGGGTCGAAGGTCTGCACGATGACTTCGCCCGGCTCAGTCCCCCTACCCGACCTACCCGAAACCTGCGAAATGAGCTGGAATGTGCGCTCTGACGCTGAGAAGTCGGGGAAGTGCAGCGAAGTATCCGCGCTGATCACTCCGACCAAGGTCACATTGGGGAAGTCCAGGCCCTTGGCGATCATCTGTGTCCCGACCAGAATATCCGCCTCACCGTGCCTGAACTGACTGAGAATCGAGCCGTGCGCCCCTTTGTGCGAGGTGGTATCGCGGTCCATGCGCAGGACGCGGGCCTCGGGGAATGCTGCGCGAGTCTCCTCTTCCACGCGCTCCGTCCCGATCCCGAACTTGCGTATCTTGATCCCACCGCAGTTGGGGCAGGCCTCGGGCGCGGGCACTTCGTGTTCGCAGTGATGGCAGCTCAGCTTGCGCGCGGCTGAGTGGAACTTTAGCGTGACCGCGCAGTTGGGGCACTCCGGCACGTAGCCGCAATCACGGCAGAGGAGAAAAGTCGAGTAAGCCCGCCGGTTCTGCAGCAGCATGACCTGATGCTTGCGCCCGAGATGATCCCGAATAGCGTCCGTTAGCAGATCGCTGAAGATCGTAGAGTGGCGCTCGGCACGTAGATCGGCTACTCGGACGGCGGGCATCGGACGACTCTCAACGCGAGTCGGCATCGAGAGAAGCCTGTAATCCCCCTGCTCGGCGGCGTAGTAGGTCTCAATGGACGGGGTGGCGCTTCCCAGGACGAGGGCGGCGCCTGATTGCCTGGCACGCTCGATTGCGGCGTCCCGACCGTTGTAGCGTGGGGGGTTGTCCTGCTTGTAGCTGCCGTCATGCTCCTCGTCCACGATCACGAGCCCGATATTGCGGAGGGGCGCGAAGACAGCCGAGCGAGCGCCCATCACGACCTTTGCCTCGCCCTGCTCAGCCCGGACCCATTCATCGCAGCGTTCGCCCGCCGACAGGGCGCTGTGCATGACCGCGACTTCGTCGCCGAACCGGCTCTTGAAGATGTTCATCACCTGCGTGGTGATCGCGATCTCAGGCAGCAAAATGAGGCTCGTTCGGCCGGCGGCCAGCGCATGCTCGATGCAGCGGAGGTAGACCTCCGTCTTGCCGCTAGCCGTCACCCCGTGGAGCAGATGCCCCTGATACTCGCCCGAGTCGATCGCCCGGCAGACGGCATCAACGGCAGATTGCTGATCGGTGGTAAGAGTCGGTCGTGATACAGCCTGCCTCTGGAACGCCGGTGCGCGGCGGAGGGTGACATCGGTCCACTCGACCAGCCGTTTCTTCTCGAGTGACTCCAGGACGTTGCGGGAAACGTCGTAACGCTGCGCAAGTTCTACCAGGGTGATGTCCCGCCGCAGACTTGAGATCAACTCGAACGCCGCCTGCTGCTTCTCTGTGAGCTTCTCGTCAGGAGAGGGATTGGCCACAAGCCGCACGCCGCGCATCAGTCTGGGCTTGCCCTCCGGCGACTGCAGCCGCCAAACCCGGCGAAGATAGCCCTTGGATTCGAGCTGGCGAATGACGCGCAGAGTTGAGGCTCGATCGCGGTTCTTGAGGATGGCCGTAAGTGACACGGGGGAACCAAGCCCGATGATGGCGGACAGAAGCCGCTGCTCGCCTGGCGTCGCATCTGCCAGGCTCTCCCACGGAAGAAGCTCGACATAGCCCTGGACCTTGCCCTGTATCGCCCCGGGCATCATCGACAGAACTGTGCGAGGGAGCGGGCACAGGTAGGCCTGTGAGATCCAATCCGCCAGCCGCAGCATTTCTTCGGTAGGGCGAAGATGGGTGTCCAGGTGGGCGGTGATGGGGCGGAGATTTCTCGCTCCGCTCGAAATGACGTTCTCGGGGGCCTTCTCGAAACCGATCACGTAGCCGACGGCCTGTCTGGGACCAAGCGGCACGAGCACACAACTGCCAATGCCAACCTCTCCAGACAGGCCGTCAGGGACTTCGTATGTAAGGCTATCCAACCCGCTCGTCGAACCGGTATCGACGGCGACACGGACCATTGGGGATTTGGGATCTGTGATTTGTGATTTGGCTTCTGACATAGGCGAACTCACCAGTGATCGTGGACAATCCCAAATCACAAATCCTCAATCACAAATGGTTAGACTCCCGCTTCCTTCCGAAGCACTTCGGCCATATCGGTGTCTTCCCACGGCACGTCGAGGTCGGTGCGACCGAAGTGGCCGTAGGCCGCTGTCTGCTTGTAGATAGGTCGCCGCAGGTCGAGCTTGTCCATGATGCCCTTAGGTGTGAGGTCGAAGTACTTGAGGATCAGTTCGCCGATCTTGTCCTCGGGGATCGCACTGGTGCGCCAGGTATCGACCATGATCCCCATCGGCTCAGCCTTGCCGATAGCGTATGCCACTTGAAGCTCGCAGCGCTTGGCCAGCCCCGCCGCGACCACGTTCTTGGCGACATAACGCATCATATAGGCCGCCGAGCGGTCTACCTTGGTCGGGTCCTTGCCGGAGAAGCAGCCGCCGCCGTGCTTGGCCATTCCGCCGTAGGTATCAACAATGATCTTGCGCCCTGTAAGGCCGGTGTCAGCCTGCGGGCCACCGACTGAGAACGCCCCGGTCGGATTCACGAAGATCTCGGTCTTGGAATCGACCATATCGGGCGGGAGAATTGGCTTGACCACGCGCTCGATCATGTCCTCTCTGATAGTGGACTGAGGAATGTTCGGCTGATGCTGCGTCGAGACAACCACCTTATCAATCCGCTTCGGCACGCCCTTCTCGTATTCAACCGTGACCTGGGTCTTGCCGTCGGGGCGAAGGTAGGTCACTTCGCCTTCTTTGCGGATGGACGCCAGTCGCCGCGCCAGTTTGTGCGCGAGCATAATTGGCATCGGCATAAGCTCGGGGGTCTCGTCACAAGCGAACCCGAACATCATTCCCTGGTCACCCGCTCCGCCTGTGTCGACGCCAAGCGCGATATCCGGGGACTGCGACTGGATAGCCGTGAGCACGCCGCAGGTATGGAAGTCGAAACCGTACTTGGCGCGCGTATAGCCTACCAGTTCGAGCGTCCGGCGAACAACGTCCGGAATCTCAATATAGGCTCGGGTCGTGATCTCGCCAGCCACTATCACAAGACCGGTGGTCAGCAGAGCTTCACAAGCTACGCGGCCCGTGGGGTCCTGTTCCAGGATTGCGTCGAGTACAGCGTCGGAAATCTGATCGGCCAGTTTGTCCGGATGTCCCTCGGTGACCGATTCAGAAGTGAACATGTGGGTTTGGGCGCTCAATGTAGGTCCTCCAAAAATACATCAGCTTGATTCCACGTCATTCCGAGCATCGCGAGAAATTTGCTTCTCCAAGGCAGCAAAGCCCATTCCTCACCGCGATCGGTATGACGCGTCTTGCAGGAAGTTGTTCTTTACGTACTCCAGAATCTCGTTGGCGACCTCGTGCTTCGACATCCGCGGCCAGTGCAGCCGGTCGCCATTGCGAGAGATGATAGTAACCTCGTTGGTGTCACTGCCGAATGTCCTGCTGCCGGCAGAGACATCATTTGCGACGATCACGTCCAGATTCTTGCTCTTCAGCTTCTCCTCGGCGTGCTTCTCGAGATCGGTTGTCTCCGCCGCAAAGCCGACCAGCACGGTCCTGCCTTTGCGCTGCCCGATCTCGCCCAGGATGTCGACGGCCTTGGCGAACTCCAGCGTGAGCTTCTCCGTCTTCTTGATCTTCTGGTCGCTGATCTTCGAGGGTGTGAAATCAGCAGGCGCGGCTGCCGATATCAGCAGGTCCGCCTCCGTTACCCGAGTGTTGACGGCCACGAACATCTCTTGGACAGTGTCAACCCTGATCACGTCGACCCCCACCGGCGGGTTGAGGACTGTTGGGCCGCTTACTAATGTCACTTTTGCCCCTCGTTGCGCTGCGGCCTCGGCGATAGCATAGCCCATCCTGCCGGAGGAGCGATTGGTGATAAACCTAACCGGGTCGATGGCCTCGCGCGTGGGCCCTGCGGTCACGATCACGTTGAGGCCGACGTAGTCACGACAGGTGCCAAGCAGCGTCTCCTCAACGGCCCGCAGTATCTTCTCGGGCTCCGCCAACCGACCGACGCCTTCGGAACCGCACGCCAGCCTGCCTTCATCGGGCTCGACAATCGTGTATCCGCGCTGGCGCAGCCTCTCCAGATTTGCAGCCACGAACGCGTTTGTGTACATGTTCGCGTTCATCGCCGGACAGATCACAAACGGGCACTTTGCCACCAGAGCCATCGTCGAGAGCATGTCGTCGGCGATACCGTTCGCGAGCTTGCCGATCATGTTAGCGGTGGCCGGGGCTATGAGCAGCAGGTCGGCGCTCTCCGGCAGAGAGACGTGCGTGATCTCAGGCTTTGTCGGCGGCTCGAACATCCCCGTCAGCACCGGCTGGCCGGTTAGGGACCAGAAAGTGGCCGGGCCAACCAGCTTGGTCGCGTGCTCCGTCATCACCACGTGCACGCTGGCTCCGCGCTGGGTGAGACTACTTGCAAGATAGGCGGCTTTGTACGCGGCGATGCCGCCGGTCACCCCGAGGATGATCGTCTTGCCCGCGAGATCGACCGGGCAAGCGCTACTGTTGGACTCTGAGGTGCTCCGCAACGATAACCGCCTTCAGCTCTTCGGCTGCCTTCGCCAGCGAACCGTTCTCGATCATGTAATCGTAGTGAGGGATCTGCTCGAGCTCTCTATGAGCGTTCAGGAGCCGCCGCGCGATCTGTTCTTCCGAATCCGTGTTCCGATCGCGCAAACGCCTCTCCAGTTCCTCCATCGAGGGAGGTACAATGAAGACCATCACCGCGTCGGGCTTGGCTTTCTTCACATTGAGCCCGCCCTGGACGTCGATCTTCAGAACCACGTCCTCGCCCAGTGCGCGATGCTCCTCGACCCAGGCGCGCGGGGTGCCATACAGATAGCCGTGGACCTCCGCGTACTCCAGAAACCCACCCGATTCGGCATTCCGCCTGAAGTCCGCCGTTGAGACAAATGTATAATCGACCCCGTCGGTCTCGCATTCGCGCCGAGGCCGCGTGGTGGTCGTGACGCAGCGGGTGACCCTGGGATGTATCTTAGCGAGTTCCTCAAGCACGGCGTCTTTGCCCGCGCCGGATGGACCGGAGAGCACGATGAGCAGGCCGCCCTGCCTGGCATGCTTATCCCAGGTTCGCATCAATGTTCCCCGCGGCAAATATCCGCATCCTTACCGCCAAAAGCACGCTCCTCAGTGTCGTCACGAGTATAGCACGGCAGTTAGGGAGTGTCAACGAAAACGCGAAGTCGCAGAGGCTATTCAGTCTTCACGATCACAGAGATTGCCAGCTATGCACCGAAACCTGTATCATAATGAGCGCGTAACACTTCAAGCAATGTTCGCAATGCACAGGAGGCGTGATGGTCAACAGCGCAACACCAGTCTTCCGAATCAGGGAACCATCCAGATTGCTTGTAATGCTTGCCCTTTCGTTCGTGCCAGGGCTCTATCTACTGCTGGTTGCCCTTGCCCTGCTCAGCCTTGGGGTGGCAGCCGGCGGATGCTACATCATGTACCAGATCGGGAGCACAGCCCATAGCGCGAGCGCCAGGCTGCTTGTCCCCGGGGTGCTCTTGTGCATAGGAGCAGTTCTTGCTTGCGTGGCGGTCGTCAGGGGAGTAGTGGCCACAATCTGGAAGAGGCCGCCCTTTGTCCCCGGCATTGTCCTGAACCTGAGCAAGGAACGGGATTTCGGATACTTCGTCGCCCCGCTATGCTCAGCCGTGGATACCCGCATCCCCGACGCCATCATACTGCATGCCGAGCCTGAGGCGTTCGTGGCTCAGGGCAAGTTCAGGACGTTCAATGGTTACACCCGTGGCCGCGTGTTGGCGATAGGCCTTCCTCTGCTGGTCGGGCTCAGGAAGACTGAACTGAGGGCAATACTCGCGCACGAGTTCGCACACTTCTCAGGCAGAGACACCCTCTACAGCTCCTTCGTCCTGCCCGTCTACGTCGGCGGCGCCACCGCTCACGAATCGATGTCCGAGGATATGGAAGCCACCGACTCATGCATGCAGCAGATACCGATGATGCTGCCCTGTCTATGCCTGTCGCTCTTCCTGCGTCTGTTCCACGTTATTGATCAGCACATCAGCAGACTCCGCGAGGAACGGGCAGATATGATTGCTGTCCGCACTTGTGGTCAACAGAGCTTTAAGACCGGCCTGATGAAGACGGTTGGCTTGATGGGAGCATTCTACGATAGCGGGGCTGCGGAGATCATCCGCCAGTGTGCTGCGGGGCAAGGCGGTCTGAACCACTACACGGCATTCAGAAAGGCGTTGTCCAACCTGAATGAGATCGCGAACTCATACTATCGGCGGGCACTGGTGGATCAGAACAGCATTCACGATTCGCATTTCTGCCTGAAGCACAGACTGGACAGTTGCCCAAATATGCCCGAGCGGTTCACGGACAACGAACCAGCCAGCACACTGCTCTCCGGCTTGGAGGAGTATGAGGAGTTCTTCGCACAGAGACTTCAGGAGGCGCAGGCATTAGCGCGCACTTAGATGCTTCTACTGACTAGCCGGAGCGAATGGCCTCAGATCGCTCTCCGACGATCGATCCCTACTGTGCAGGCGCGAGTCCCTGGCGGCGCAGCAGCAGTGCCTTGTAAGCCTTCTTGCCCACTTCCTTGTCCATCATCTTGGGCTGACTCCTCATCTGAGGTTGGACGGAAGCGCCCGGCTTGGCTGCGACTGCAGCCGGAGTTGTGTAGTAGGTATAGATATCGCAGCTCTGTTCGTCCGCATAGTACTGGAAGATGCCGTCGAGGTCGACATAGCACCAGTCGTAGTACGGATCCCCGAGATACTCGAGATCATAGTCATAGATGCCTAGATATTCGTCGGTGCGTTGGTACCTGCCGTCGTTGTTGATGTCATCAATAACGATAACGGCATACAGCCCGGGCTCGGGGCACACAAGGCGATCGAAAGCCTGGTATGGCTCATTGCTGTCCAGCCTGACGCTGGATTTGATCACCCAATCATCGTTGTTATCCATCGAGGCTATAGCGACGCGTGGATGATGCGTGCCGCCGACAAGATCGACACCGCCGAAGAGAGAGGTTCTATTATCGTGGCTGCCGCCGCCACAACCTGCAACAACCAGGGCAGTAGCAGATAGAATGATGAGGATGAATCTCTTCATGGTTACGGTCCTCCGTGGCTTGTGTGAGCTGATCCCCTAGTTCTACAGACGCAAGCCCAGCCCATTGGTTGCGGTCCGTGTCATCAGCCCATGTGCCATACAACCCTATACTATATAGACTAATAGTTTCTATAATACGCTGTTTCTCTACACCGAAAAGGCAGGCACACGCCTGACTGTCTTCTGGCTCCGTATTAGCCCAGCAGTCTCCAGACCCTGAGGCTCAGCCACAAAAATCCCGTTATCACACGTGCTCCAAGTTTAGCAGCGAAGGTTTCAACGGCTCAAGTGCGGAACCATTCAGTGCAAGACCACGAGCGCCCAGCAAGCGTTTGTAACGATATACTAGGTGATTAGGGTTGAGTCTAGGTGAAGGGCAAGTCGTGGTCGGTCCGCTGTTTAGCGAGCCGATGCGCATAGAAACAGCAAGACCTGCCGGCGACGGCACGTGGATTGTCGGCCTGGTTGGGCTGGAGACCAGCCAATTCCGTCGTGTAACGCTCGGGCCCGAGGATATAGCCAAACTCGACGTTCGGGAGGCGGGTTACAGCTGGCAGGGCGATGGCACACTATTGCGGTTGGGCCTGCAAGCATACTCCCTCGGCATAGCGTACGAGTTTGATCCCTACTTCGGACTTTCGATCTCCCGGGTCGATCCGCTCCCACACCAGCTTGAGGCAGTCTATGATTACCTGCTGAAGCTCGCCCGCGTTCGCTTTCTGTTGGCCGATGATGCCGGCGCTGGCAAGACAATTATGGCGGGTCTGCTCACCAGGGAGCTCAAACTGCGAGGCCTTGCAGATCGCGTGCTGATTGTCTGCCCGGCAAACCTCACGTTCCAATGGCAGCGTGAGCTGCGCGAGAAGTTCGACGAGAAGTTCCAGGTCTTCAAGGGCTCCGACTTGCGCGAGCAATTCGGCATCAATCAGTGGCTGGAGCAGCCGCAGATCATCACATCCCTCGATCTGGCGAAGCGTGACGATATACTACCAGGCTTGCGGCAATGCCGTTGGGATCTGGTGGTTGTTGACGAAGCCCACCGAATGTCCGCGGCGTCGGAGGACAGGAAGAGCCTTCGCTACAAACTGGGTGAATTGCTGCGAGACCGCACGGACCATATCCTGCTGCTCACCGCCACCCCACACAAAGGTGATCCCGACAACTTCTCACTCTTCTTGAGGCTGCTCGATGAGGACGCATTCGCCGACGTGCGCTCGATCCGCCAGGCGATGGAGAACCGGCGGGCGCCGTTCTACTTGCGTCGCACCAAGGAAGCAATGGTGTACTTCCCGGAACGTCAGTCCGACGGCAGCTGGAAGAGCAAGAAGATATTCACCAAGCGGATCCCACACACGGCGGACTTCAGGCTGGACGGAGGAGAATTCGAGCTATACAGATCTGTGACTCGCTTCGTCAAGGAGCAGTCCGCACGTGCGGCCGCACGAGAGGATGACCCACGTGCCCGCGCCGTCGGTTTCTTGATGACTCTTTACCAGCGGCGGTTGGCCTCCAGCACATATGCAGTTCGACGCTCCTTGGAGAACCGTGCACGCCGTCTCCAGGAGAACCTCAAGAGGGCACGGGAGCTTGCTGTCACCGCACCTCCCGATCTGCCGGATCCCGAGGAACTGGAGGAGATGGAGGAGAGCGAGCGCGAGCGGCTCGAGGCCATTCTGGAAGCTATCACCGTAGCACAGAATCCGGAGCAGGTGACCCAAGAGGTCGACGAGCTTCTGCAGTTGGCCCAGCAAGCGAAAGCTGTCGAGGATTCGGGTGACGAAGCGAAGCTCACACGCCTGCACCAAGTGTTGGAAGAAGAGGGTTTCTTCGGCAATCCCGATCAGCGTCTTCTGCTTTTCACGGAGTTCAAGGACACACTGGACTACTTGGCTGGCAACAAGGCCGCGGGCATCATCGGCAAGCTGGAGGAGTGGGGATTTCGCGTGGGCGTCATTCACGGCGGCATGCGACCGGGGTCACGTGATGAGCCGGGCACTCGGCTTCACTCCGAACAGCAGTTCAGGGATGGGGCAATCCAGGTCCTCGTGGCAACTGAGGCAGCAGGGGAAGGCATCAACCTCCAATGCTGCAACATCATGTTCAACTATGAGATCCCGTGGAATCCCAACCGTCTGGAGCAGCGGATGGGTCGTATTCATCGCTACGGCCAAATCCACGATTGCCTGATATTCAACTTTGTGGCGACGAACACTGTCGAGGGACACGTCCTCCAGAAGCTGCTTGACAAGCTTCAGGAAATCCGCGATGCGTTGGACGACGATGCGGTGTTCAACGTCGTCGGCGAGATACTGCCTGCTATGCACGTCCATCGCGTGTTCAGGGACTACTATGCTGGCAGGATGGGCGACGCCGACCTCGAGGAAGAGCTCGTCGGTCCGAACCGAGTCGACCGCTATCAGGCCGTGTGCCAGAGCGCTCTCGAGGGGCTGGCTTCTAAGAAGCTGAACCTGGCGATGCTGGTGGAGCGACGTGCTAGGGCGAAGGAGCGCCGCTTGGTGCCTGAGACCATAGCCCGGTTCCTCCGTGAGTCCAGCGCGTACGTGCCCATGTCGCTAAAGCTTTCCGCATCCAGTCCGCATACCTTTGAGGCGATCACTACCCCTCACGTCCTGCGTCGTTACGGGGAGCAGAGCAACTGGCGCTTTGGAAATGTGGCCAATCGCTATCCGCGTTTCTCGACC
>CAZFYZ010000041.1:0-27811 GCA_964523735.1 uncultured bacterium
GTTGGCAACCTCACCCAAGGCGTCTTGCTGCTGAACGGCTGACGGCGGCTCGTCCTCGCCCAGCATGTTTGCTGCCAGCATCGCCAGAAGCTCGCCGTAGGCCGCGACCGTGACAGATCCGTGGAATGGCCCCGTAAATCCGACTCGCGCCGCTGCCGAGAAACCCGCCACCTCACCAGCCGATTCGGCCTCGGGAAGCGGGATCATGAACCCTAGTTGCTCAAAAGTCAAGACCGCCGCATCCGAAAGATGCTGCTGAACCTGATTGTCCATCGGCTACTCCTGTAATCTGCACTATGTTCTCCCGCAGCGTCTCGGGAGTAAATGGTTTGTGGACGAAACCCGCACCCTTGGCCTTAAGCGCGGCCACACGGGTGTCGCTGCCCTCGGTAGACACGACGATGACACGCACGTCGGCGGTCTCCGGCCGCTCGCGCATGCGATCGATCATCTGCTCTCCATCCATGACGGGCATGTTGATATCCACCAGCGCAAGATCGATCCAGTTGTCCTGCAGCTGGCGCAGACCTTCCTCCCCATTGGAGGCCTGGTAGACCTCGCCCACGGGAGCTCCGCTGAGCTTCAGGGTCTTGACGATCATCGCTCGCATTACCGCGCTGTCGTCCACTATAAGAACGTTGAGTGACATTGGCTTTCTATCCCCCCTCGGGCTATAGCTTCTTGTCAGTGCCGTTGGCCTTTACTGTGACGTCCCCGGTGCCGATCTCGAGGAACACGGTCCGGGAAATGCTTCCGCCCACGTCGTGAGACTTGAGCAGGACGCCGTTCTTCCAGAGCAGCTTCCTGAGCATAACCATGTTGCGTTGTCCGATCTGGAAGAAGTCTTCCTTGCCACTCTCCCTCAGACTGGCCCCGCCAGCTACCTTTACCTCTATGCGCTGCTTTTCCGCCCCGTACCTGTAGGCTTCTTTGAAGAGCGCCGGTACCCCCGAGTCCACAAACATGTAGGGGTTCTTCGCTGCCTTGAGTGGGTCTGTTGAAGACAGCGGCAGCATCACGTGCAGCATTCCCCCCACGTTTGCTATCGGGTCGTGGATGCATATCCCCAGACAACTGCCCAGAGCGTGCGTCACTATCAGGTCTCCGGGCTCCGCCGACACAACCATGTCGGCCACGCCAACAATGTGCTTCACTTGCGACTCCTCAAGCGATCTTGGCATAGACCGCAGGCTGCACGTAGCGCAATCCGTCCGAATGGCCGGTCATGCTTTCGGAATGACCGACGAACAGATGCCCACCCGGAGCCAGCAGTACTTCGAAGCGACGGACCAGTTCTCTGGTCGTGGGTTTGTCAAAGTAGATCATGACGTTGCGGCAGAAGATGGCGTCGAATGGACCTTTCATAGGCCACCTCTCCATCAGATTCAGCCGCGCGAATCGGACAAGCGCCCGCGCTTTGTCACTGACTCTGTAGCTGGGTGGGTTGGAGCCCGGTATTCGGCTGAAGTACTTCGTGATCAGCTCTTTCGGTATATCCCGGATCTGCTCCCATGTGTAGATCCCGCGTTGCGCCTTCTCCAGCACCCTGGACGAGATATCGGTTGCCAGTATCCGGGTTCTGGCCAGGTCGCAGGCGCTGAGAGATTCGCTCAGCGTGATTGCCAGCGTGTAGGGTTCCTCGCCGGAGGAGCAGCCCGCGCTCCAAAGCCTGATTCCCTGCTTCTGTCCGGCCAGCTTGGGAAGGACGCTTCGAGTCAGATAATCGAAGTGCGCCGACTCCCGAAAGAAGCTGGTCTTGTTAGTAGTCAAGGAATCGATCATGGTCGTGATCTCTGTCTGATTGCTGCCGGACTCTATGTAAACCATGTAGTCGTCGATAGAATCGAGACCGAGTGCCCGAACTCGTCGTGCCAGGCGGGCGCTGACCAGGGCTTCTTTGCCGGACTTGAGCTGGATGCCGGTTACTCCCTGGACTAGCTGCCCTATCTTCTCGAATTGCTGGTTGGTAACGTCCATTGCAGTTCCTAGACGGGTATCGGGTGACGGGTGTTGGGTGTTGGGGACGCCCCCAACACCCATAACCCAACACCCGACACCTATGACGGCTAGAACTCTCCTAGCACGTCCTGATCGTCGTCGTCCAGTGGGATTGACGGCAGGCTGTCCACCTTCTTGTGGCCGTTGTTGCGCTTGCCGGAGGCGGCGCCCACCAGTTCCCTTTCGGGCTTCTTCGTCTTGGGTTTCGACACCGACTGCCACGATGACGTCGATGGTCCGTTCGTCGAAGAACCAAGATGGAATCCGCTGACCATCACGCGCATCTCTTCGGACTGGCTCGAAAGTTCCTGAGCTGCGCTTGCAGACTCCTCAGCGTTCGCCGCATTCTGCTGAGTCAACTGATCCATCTCAGCGACCGCGCCATTGATCTGCTCGATGCCCTGAGACTGCTGCTCGGAAGCTTCAGCGATCTCGGCGACCACTTCGCTCACCTTGCCGATCTGCTCATTGATCTCCTGCAGATGCTTCAGGACCTCGTCGTTGATCTCAACGCCCTCTTCAGCGTTCTTCACGGACTCCTCGATCAGGTTGGCCGTGCTCTTGGCAGCCTCTGCGCTGCGCATCGCAAGCGTCCTGACCTCGTCAGCGACGACCGCGAAGCCCTTGCCTGCGTCACCTGCTCGAGCGGCTTCGACCGCTGCGTTCAGGGCAAGCAGGTTGGTCTGGAAGGCGATCTCGTCGATCGTCTTGACGATCTTGGCGGTCTCGTCAGCGGACTTCTTGATCTTGTCCACTGCCTCTGAGAGCCTCTGCATGCTCTCGACGCCGCGATCAGTGCTCGCGCCGGCTTCCTCGGCCATTCTTCGCGACTCTTTGGTGTTGGCCGTGTTCTGCTGAGTCATCGAAGCCATCTCCTGCAGACTGCTGGAAACTTCCTCGAGGGAGCTTGCCTGCTCCGAGGCGCCCTGAGCGAGAGCCTGGCTGCCCGAACCGATCTGAGCCGCCGCCGAAGCGACCTGCTCGGCGCCGACCGCGACCTGCTGCATGCCGTCGTGCAGGTTCTGCACCGCAGTGTTCAGCGCGTCCTTGATCTTCGCGTGGTCCCCTTGGTAGTCACCTTTGACGCGAGCTGTGAGGTCACGGTCTGCCACACGCTGCAGCACCTCTGCAGCCTCATTGATCGGCCCGACAATCGAGTTGACCGTGTCGTTGAAGCCCTGCACGATCTTCCCGAATACGCCTGCGTGCCTGGCGCTGTCGGCGCGAACGTCCAACCGCCCTTCCAGTGCGGCGATTGCCATCGTGCGCACGTCCTGCCTCATCGCGTCGAGAGTCCCAATGCACGTGTTGAGACTGTTCTTGATATTGTTAAAGTCGCCTTTGTAGTCATCCGTGATCGCGTCGGGAATATCGCCTTTGCTGATCCGGTCCACGTAGTCGGCGGCCATGGTGAGAGGAGTCGTTACGGCGTCCAGTGTGCTGTTGATTCCCTCAACTATGGTCCTGAACACACCCTGGTGACGCGTGGCGTCAGCACGTACATCGAGTCTACCATCAACGCCTGCCTGTGTGAGCGTTGCGGTATCTGTCCGCAGGTCATTCAGGGTCTTGGCGACCTTCTGGAAACTGTGAGAAAGCACGTCGTGTTCGGATCGCGGGTTGATCCTTTCAGCTACGGCCTCGTCACCCGCGGCCACCGACTCAGCTACCCCCACGGCTTCGCGGATGTAGTCGATGAGGCTTCTGAACGATTCGGCCAGCGATCCGACTTCGTCCTTTGAAGTGTACGTAACCTGCTGATCCACGTCGCCTACCGCTATCTTCTCCGCGCACTTGCCCATATCGGCGATCGGACGGGATATGGATGCGGCTGCAAACCAGGATACTGTAAACCCTAAAGCCCCGATAAGTAGAAGGGCGATAATGATCGTCCTGGTGAGTTCCCAAACGTCTGCCTTAACGTCGTCAACGTAGATTCCTGAACCGATGACCCAGTTCCACTCAGGGACAAGTTGGACGTACGACACTTTGGGCGAGGCCGCGGTCTCACCGGGCTTCGGCCACTGGTAGTCCACAAAACCTCCGCTGGAGGACTTTGCGACGTTCGAGAACTCCACGAAGTACGCCTTTCCGGACGAGTCCTTTGTGGCCGTCTGGTCTGTGCCGTCCAGTTCAGGCTTGATCGGGTGCATCACTACTCTGGAGTTAGTGTCCTGGATCCAAAAGTAGTCGTCCTTGTTGTAACGCATTGCCTTAACGGCGCTCATGGCAATGCGCTTGGCGTTGGCTGTGGACATCTTGCCTGCTTCTGCCTGGCTTACGTAGTAGCCTACAGTTGCCGCGGCTGTCTGCACCACGTTCTGCGTCTTCTGGCGCTTCTCGTCCATGATCTTCGCGCCGATCCTGGGGATCACCCAGATAAGCAGCAGGGCGTAGAGCACTGTGAGCCCTATCCCCACAAGCTGGATTTTTCTGGCGAGCTTCATGTTTCGCCACATAGCTTGGTACCTCCGTTTATGCTGCAGTTCTTAGCTCTTCGCTTGCGTCGTCGTCAGTCTGCTCCGCGAGAGCGGCCATCTGAGCGACGTCATCAGTACTCAACACCTTGTCGATGTCGAGGAGTAGCTTCACCCGGCCTTCGGACTTGCCGATGCCGAGGATGTAGTCCGAGTTCACGCTCGCCCCAAACGACGGCGCGTTGTCGATATCCTGCCCTGGAATGTCCATCACCTCGGACACGCTGTCGACGATGATCCCCATCTGGACGTTATTCGCACAGACGACGATGACGCAGGTCTCCTCGGTCTGCTCCCTGAATTCCATCTCGAACTTCAGGCGCAGGTCCACGACCGGTATCACTTTGCCCCTCAGGTTGATGACACCACGGACATATCCGGGCGTGCGCGGGATCGAGGTGATTGCCATCATACCTATGATCTCGTGCACCTTCAGGATCTCAAGTCCGTACTCTTCTCCGGCCAGGAAGAATGTAAGGAACTTTCCACCGCCAACACGAGCGGTGCGATTGGTTGCTGATTCGCTCAAAAGGATTCGCCTCCTCTCCAATCCCGAGTTTTTGCTATTTCCCGTAGTGGCCGATCTCCGTATCGGCCTATGCCGCCAGCCCGCACAGTTCGCTCAAGTCGAGTTCACCGGAGGCTTGCCTTGCCAAAGCGGCGATCTTGCTCGGATCCACAATCAGTCCGACGCGCCCATCACCCAGAATCGCTCCTCCCGATATCCCGCCGACTTGCCCTACTCCGTCTCCAAGCGACTTTGCGACCACGTGCTGCTGTCCAAGTAGTTCATCCACCAGGAGCGCGCAGGGATGGTCTCCATCTTCGAGAACCACTAGCAGTGCGCGCGTGGGATCATCGACAGCTCCGTCGATACCAAACAGTCGGTGCAGGCGAACTATAGGTATCGGCTCGCCCCGCAGCGTGACCATCTCTCCGCGCCCGACGACCGTATAGAGGTCTGACGCATCTGGACGGAAGCTCACGCGTATGTTAATGGTTGGTATGATGAACCGCTCCGCCCCAACTCTCACGAGCATTCCATCAGTTACTGCCATCGTGAGGGGCAGTTGGAGCGAGAACGTGCATCCTACTCCTGGCTCGGAGGTGATTTCCACTCGCCCGCGCAGTGCCTCGACGCCCTTCTTTACGGCATCGAGTCCGACACCTCGACCAGAGACGTCGGTGACCCTGTCAGCGGTGGAGAACCCCGGCTCAAAGATCAGGTTGTAGACGTCGCCATCGGACATGCCCTTGTCGGACTCGATCAGTCCCTTGGCGATCGCCTTCTCGACGATCTTTGCTCTATCAAGGCCCTTCCCGTCGTCGTGCATGGTGACGATCACATTGCCGCCGGAATGGAACGCGCTGAGGGTGACCGTGCCGGAGATCGGCTTGCCCTTCGCCTCGCGGTCCTCCGGTGCCTCGATCCCGTGGTCAACCGCGTTCCTGACCATGTGCACGAGAGGTACGCTTATCACATCGACCATGTTGCGATCGATCTCAGTGTCTTCGCCCTCGGTGACGAACGCAACGGTCTTGCCGCTCTTGCGGGCGACATCGCGAGCCAGGCGCGCCATCTTCTGGAATGTGGGCTTGAGTGGGACCATGCGCATTGACATTGCCAGGTACTGCAGATCGCGCACTATCTTGCCGAGGTGGATGACCTTCTTGGTCAAATCCTGCTTTACGCCAAGCGCGACTGTTTCATCCTGGCCGACCATCGAGTGCGCGATCACCAGCTCGCCCACCATGTCGATCATCTTGTCCAAACGATCCGTTCTGATTCTTACTGAGTCCGCGGCATCCGCGTCCGAGGCCCGCCTGCCGCGTCCGGATCGTTGCTCAGCCGGTAGAGGCTCGGAACTCACTTCCTCTGTCTGGTTTGCCCTGTTCGCGGTCTTCTTGGTGTCGTCGGGTTGAGCAGGCGCCCCGGCATCCGGATTGGCGAGGGCATTTGCCAGAGCAGCCAGTCCCTCCGGACACAGCATTGGCTCGCCCTTCAGCGCATCCTGCACTCCTCGAAGGAGTTCCGTGAGCATGTCGGTGGATCGCAGTGCCAGATCAGCGTAGATACCTGTGCAGGTGATCTCGCCGTCACGCATCCGGCTCAGCAGCGACTCAGCGCGATGCGCCAGGTCCGACATGCGGTTGAGACCCAAGAAGGCCGAAGTCCCTTTGATCGTGTGGAATGCCCGGAAGACAGTGTCGAGTGATGACGCATCGGTAGGATTGGTCTCCAGTGCAAGGAGCGCCGCCTCAGCGGCTTCGATGTACTCCCTGCACTCGGTGATGAACTCTCCCATCAAAGCAACGTCGGTATCCTTAGGCAGGTACTCAGCCTCGTCGCCGTAGGGCTGTTCGCTCTTCTCCTGTGCGACCTCTTCCTCGCTCGCTGTCGCATCGTCTATCGACTCCGCAACGCAATCGCGGCATGAACACTCTCGCGACTGCTCCGCAGCGCTGTCGTGTTCGCCACGAAGGGAACGGAAATGCTCCGCGTTTCCGAGGGAGATGATCTCGCACTCGTCTTGCTGAGGTTCGCTGGTCTTGTCTGCGTGCCCGCTTTCAACCATCTCGAGATCATCCATAGCGTCGATAGCCTGCTGAATGAAGGCGCCAACGCTTTGCAGTGCGGCGGGGGGATCGTCTGACTTGCCACCAGCCAGAGTCTCAACTCCGGTCAATGCGCGGAGAACCAGAGCCTGGGCCGCAGACGGCAGCCAGCCATTCGACAGTTGGCAGAGGATGTGTCTGAGCCTCTCGAGTCCTTCCATGTCAGCTTGGTCCAACTGCACCAGCAGGGCCGCCGCGTCGTCCAGGGTGGGGGCATTGTCTGGAGCATCTGATGGCTGCTGAGGTTCCTGCGTCGCGACGTAAGGACACTCGCTGGGATCATTGCCCATCGCCAGCCACAGCATCTGTCCGGCGGAGGCGATCAGCGATTCACGCCCGGTGTCTACTGTGAGGGCGCTCTCGATTGCCGACGCCACTGAAGCCAGCGCTGCTTTCAGTTGCGCGCGGTCGGGTGCGGTGTCCTCGTAGAGCATTTGAAGAGTTTGGAGACATCGCCCTGTGAGGTCTGCGAGATCGGCGAGATCCTCGGGAAGCTCATCGAGGAACTGCTCGATGGCGGCGCCTATCTGGACTATCTCTTCTTTGTCATCCGGGTTCAGACTCTCGAGTCTCGCCCGCGTTGCCGCGAGGGCGTGAAGAATCTGTTCTTCCAATACCTGCCTCCTTGCCTTGTACGCTCGCTCTCTGCCCCAGAGGGGGGAGTACTACGTGAGCCAGCTGAAGACCAGGAGGGCGCGCAGGAGCACTGAGCCTCCTCCTTACTACTTCTACTGTCACTGCGAATGTACGTCTCTCTGCTTCTGGCACCCGCGCGTTCGAGGTGCTGGATCGCGCGCGGTGGGGTAGGGGTAACCTACGCAGCCGCTACTTCCAGCCAGAAGTTGCCTTCGGGAACTGTAAACCGCACGATCTCCTTGACTTTGGCTGCCGGAGATGACATCTCTACCGCACTGCCACGAGCCACGGCAGGGATGGACATATCGCCTCTCAGTCTTCGTGCTTCCAGGCGGCAGACGACGTCGCCCGCCACTACATTGGCCAGCTCACCAATGACATCGGACATGTCGCTGCTGTCATAGGGGATTGCTATTCCCGCGAACGTCTCAGCGAGCGCGCTTGCCGTCGCGGCTGGAAAACTGAATATGAGCGACCAGTGCACGTCGCCGACAATCGAAATGATCCCCGATATGTCGCGCGGTTGGGATGGTTTGGCTGCCTCCGGTGTAAGGACCGGATCCGAGCCACAGATGGCCGCAAACGTCGATGCCGTGCCCTCGATAGCGCAATCTGCGTGGAGCACCTTTCTTTCTGTCCCAACAACACTCATTTTGGTAGGGGTCATCCTTTCATCAGTTTGCTGAAGAAGCCGCCCTTAGGTTTTGCTGCTTCTGCTTGATCGCGCGAGCCCATGTCGGCGATTATGGGGGCGAGCTTTCTCGCAAGTTGGTCTGGTGTGAAGGGCTTGCAGATGTAGGCCGTCGCCCGCGCTGAGTCCAGCGCGATCTCCATCTTGCCCATGGTCTTCTCACTGGTGACCATGATGATCGGGATGTGATCGGCCTTCTTGTTCGAGCGGATCTTGCGGCAAAGATCGATGCCGGTCATATTGGGCATGTTCCAGTCCGCGAAGATGATATCTGTTGTGTCGGGGCTGAACTTCGACAGTCCAACGACGCCGTCTTCGGCCTCGGTGAACTCAAAATCCGCCACTTTGATCGAGGTAAGCGCCCGCATGAGCATGCTTCGCATTACGCTCGAGTCGTCAAGAACCAAGGCTCTCAAAGCCATAGCAGCCTCCCCTGCGCAAGACTTGAAATGCACGAGCCGCCTGAGCGAACCACAGCATTTTTACCAGCATGATGATGCCACGGAGGGTCGAGGTTTTTGAGATTCGTATTGTAGTGGGAATGATGGAATTGTGTTCTGAGCGTGGTAGGGGATGGGTGTAGTGGATCAGGTTCGCCGTTAACTCAAGCATCCGGCTGCAAATGTCGCTGCGCAGTCACAATGTTCACCCCTGTTGCAGCTTTTGTGCTTTGGCGGCGGTGACTATTCCTTAAACTGCTCACCGCTCATAAGGCAAGCCTCAGCTCTGGCGAGCTGGCGGCCGACATACAGAGCGTGGTTGATGTCGGAGATGGCGCGGTCGCGGGCGATCTCGTGTTGTACTCGCTCCGCCTTCTTCGAACGGTACTCGTGCAGCAGGAGCCCCGAGTCGCTGGTGTGCTGTGCGATGATCTCTCCCGCCTCTTGATCGACGCCTATGACAAACTGGCCGTTGGGATCGAAGTCGATGGCGAACGCCTTGGAGGCCGCTATTCTGCGTGCGTGGTCGTACTTTGAGGGGTCCACGCTGATCGAGTGGCTGATCACCGTGAGCGGGCCAATCTCCATGCCGGCATCTAGAGCAACGATTTCCTGAGCCTTCATCAGACCGTAGATGTTCTTGAGCCACGCGTCCAACGCATTATGTGTGCGGTAAGTGGCCGTCAGGGTGAGCTTGCCGTCGAACACGCGGAAGAAGAGCGATACAAGGCACGGGGCGTCGTCAGCATCGATATCACGTTTGCTGTCCCACAGCGCGAGGTAGCAGTCGCGGTCCTGGGGATTTTCTTTGAGTCTATCGGCAAACCGCGTGAGCGAATCGAACCCGTAGTACTCTCGTATTCGATTGCCGTAGGTGTAAGACTGGTCCTCCGGCAGCGGGCCAAGCAGCATGTCATGTTGGTACTGCGTCAGATCCTCAAGAGCGAAGTTGTAGCTGCTCAAGCTTTCTACGTCATCTAGCTGAGGCTTGGTTACAACGACCCGTACGTTCTGCAGTTCCTGCCGCTCGCCTTTCCGAAGCCGCACCAGATGGCCGAACCTGACCAGGCGGAAGATCAGCTCCCGCCACGCTGCTAGCGGTGTCTCAGCCACTATGCTGTGATCTCTTGGCTCCGAAGGAAAGCGCGTCACCTGCACTTCCGGCAGCGGAACCTCTACGCGCTCACGCGACACCGGCTCCGTCGGCTCAAACTGCTGCACAAATGCGCACAGCTCCTGCGCGGAGTCCCCGTCTCTGATCTCGCCGAATCGATAGAACCTCGGCTTCTCCCCGAAGCTTTCAGGGGTAACCAGGCCATCAATGATCCGCGTGGTTCCCTTGATCCGGGTGACTTGCTCGCCGAGGCTGTCGATCGTCTCGAGTCCTGCATCAAAGAACGCCACAAGCTCGTCGGCTGAGCCGGACCGGTCGGCCCCGCATATCACTATGTCCCGGATATGGGGGTTGTAGAGGAGGTTGCGCAGAAGGTGCGGGATGCCGTTACCGTAGAGATTGCCGATCACGGCAATCCTGGAAGTAGCCGGGTCCAAATCAACGCCCAGTGCCTCCAAGCGGCTCTTGACGAAGTCCTGTGTGCTCCACAGCGTGATTAACCCGAGTCTGCCGCGAGGGTTGACTACGGTCAGCTTGTCTCCGAAGTGAAGAGGTATGAACCCCAGTTCGGATTCACTTTCCGGCATTGGAGAAGTGCCCCCTTGGCCCGCCAACGTTCTGGAAACCCGTGTTGAAATCCCGGTAGAGGGTCTTGTAGTTCTTGATGCGGTGCCACTTCTTAATGTAGCCCTCCGGAAGATCCTGGACTATCTCAACGTCCTTCCAGCCATTCACAAGGGGGAATGCGTAGTAGGGATACTCCGCCGGCACCTTGCGAACGTAGACGCACTGGATCGGCGATCGCTCCATCCTGGCGAGATACACCCGGTGCATACCATCGTTCAGTATCTTCACCACGCTGCCATCGGCTTCAGCAGACTGCTCTATGACAGGCGGCAGCACGTCGATCGGGTCGTCGTAGCCCTGCAGCCTGATCGTGACGTATCCATCTAGCTTGAAGAGGTCTACTCCGTGCTCCCTGAGCGACCACCTGAGGTCGCGCACCTTGATGATCTCATGGGTCAGCACGTATCTCTGCGCAGGTGCGATCTCGTCGGTCTTGAACGTGGTCAGCTCAATCACTGAATCCTTGTATAGCAGCGCCTCTGGGTGGGTGAGCATTCCCACATTACGCATATTCGCGATCAGTTCCTCGACTGAATGCCGTTCAACTCGCTCGATCTCCATATCTCTACCTCCCTTGCCACTTCTCCAATACAACCCACAACGCGGCTCGGTTTGGGGTACCGGCCGTTGAGAACGCCGATCACAGACTGAATCTCACGGTCCGGCCGCGCCAGAACCCACATTGTGCGCAAGCCCAGCTCGATCGCCGGCAGGATGTCGTGCTCGTAGGTGTCTCCGACCATCATGGTGGCTTCGGGGTCCGTTTGGAGCTCCGCCAGCACCCTGAGGAAGTTGTGCGGCGCCGGTTTGCGCCTACCTGTCTCGCAGCTAAGCACGATCGCGTCTGCTGCTTCGATGACGCGGGGTATGGCTTTGCTCACGCTTGCATAGTAGGGGCTCCATATGTCCGAGAGCAGGCCGATCCTCAGCCCCGAGTTCTTCAGCGCCAGCACCGCCTCCGTCGCGCCTTCCAGCTCCTGAGCCGCGCCCGTCTGCGATCCCCAGAGTTCCGCGATCTTGTCCGCTGCCGCGTCGTCGACAGGACCGAACTGGGCTTCGATAGCCTCACGAACGGCTAGTGCGGATTCCAGCGGTCTGGTCATGATGACGCCTGCTACATCCTTTGGCGCAGCGTCCTTCAGCAGTGATGCGATCACCTTGTTCGGCGCCACTGGCGGCCCTGTGACCAGCGTAGCGCCGATGTCGAATACCACGGCTCTCACCTCACCCCTTGCAGGGGAGGGGCTGGTAGTGAGGTCCTGTTGCGCGTCAGTTCTTGCCATTGCGCCACTCCACTACTTCGACACCGCACTTGACAAGCAGATCGATACCGTCCGATGTCCCCTTGTTGTCTCGCCTTACCACAACGCGGCAGATACCCGATGACACCGCCAGTTTCGCACATGTGATGCAGACGTCGCCGTTGACATAGATTGTGGCGCCACCGACCGCCAACCCCCGCTTAGCGCACTGGCAAATCGCGTTCTGCTCAGCGTGGACGCAGATCTTATACTCCTCGGTGCCTGCCTGATCCTTCAAGCATAGCCCGGTATCGCAGCAGTGCTCGTGACCACTGGGAACCCCGTTGTAGCCGTGCGACAGTATCCGATGGTCCAAAGTGATGACTGCGCCGATCCTCCGCCGGAGGCAGGTTGACCGCTGTGCAATCGTATCTACTACATCCATATATACTTCATCAAACGACGGTCGTTCCGGCATCTGTCACCTCAACACTAGGACTAGCATATTCTACCAAGCGTTTGCACCCTTGGCAATCTCCGTTCCTCTTCCCAAGGCGCCGAAAATGGTATATATTGATACTAGTCCAGGGAAACATTCGAGCGGCTGATGCGTCTAAGTGGAGTAAAGGCTGAATGGAACACCAGGAGGCCCAAGCGTGTGTGCACGGGTGGTTTTTGCTAGACAAGTTGCTATAGCGGTAATGTGTCTTTGCTTGATTACGTCTGCTTGCTCACTGCCCTGCCTGGCGCAGGGAGCATCGGATACAGTCACGGACGTGATCATCGGACACGGCAACAAGGGGCCATACGCGCTTTCGTGGACAGGTTTTGACCCCGCCACTATGCGCGTCGTTGTGAACGGCATGACCCTGAAGCAGCGTGACAACTACGTGGCCGATCCAACCAAGGGCGCGATCTCGTTCCACTCCACCGTCCTCAACGATACGATCGTTCGGGTCACTTACAGCGTGGCCTCCCGCAACGCCAAGCGCAACCCAAAGACCGTCAATGTGCCGGTGACTCTCAACGTCTTCCAGTCCCAGGACGCCAAGATTGACGTGTCTGGGCTCTACACCCAGGACGACCCCAACAATCCCGACGGCGGCAAGGCGCTTGTCGGGCTTGGAGGCGAGCGGAACTGGGCCAACAGCAAAGTGACTACTCAGGTATATGTGACCCAGCGCAACCGGTCGGGCAATGCTGATGGGCCAGGTGTGTGGGATCGCGCCGCGTTCCGAGTCGGCGCCGAAAACACGATGGGCCGGTTCAAGTTCTCCGGTTCCATGCTGCAGTCAGGCCAAGCCTTCGAGGGCGGTAAGGAAACGGGCTTCGGAGTAGGCAGGCGAGCCAGTGACTTTGGCGTCTCCTTCGCGGCCAATCCTAACCTGAGCGCTGGCGCGCGGATGCAGCAGTCCGAGGACATGGTGTCCGGCAACCGCTCCTCGCTTATCGAGCAGAGCGTCTCCGCCACGCTCAAGCCGGGAACAAACGTCGCATTAAGTCACTCGACCAGCGAGACATCGACCTCCGCGGCTGACTCTACACGCACCGTGGATTCGACCGGTCTCCGGTTCGACACCAAGCTCAGCCCTGATACCACAGCTGCCGTGACCGCCGGCCTTTCGACAACCACGGCGGGCGGCAACAGTGAGACACTCCTCACGCAGAGCGCGGCCGTCAACTCGAGAATAGGCAGTGGCCAGGTGAACCTGAGCCAGAGGAGCTTCGGTGATCAGGGTCGAGAGCAGACATACGCATTTGGCGGCCAACTGAGACCCACGAACTGGGGGGGGTTGGCACTGACGGCCGCACTTCAGGCCACTGACTCGACTGTGAACGGCGAGACCAGCAAGACCGACCTTGGAGTCCAGTTCAGTCCTGGCAAGAACACGCAGATACAGGCTCGGATGCAGACCAATCAATCGGATAGCGCGGAGCAGTTCCAGCGCGACGTAAGCATCGTATCAAGTCCGCTCAGCTTCGCGAGGCTGACTGCCTCTTATTCGGAGAAGGGCGTCAACGAGAGCAGCGACGTCACTCAGCAGGCGGGTCTGGAGGTGACTCCGCTCAGCTTCGCAAGGTTGACTGCGTCCTACTCTCAGAGGGGCGTCAATGACAACACCGATGTCACCCAGCAGGCGGGTCTGGAAGTGACTCCCTTCTCACATACCAGGATCACTGCAGCAATCAGACAAGATCGCAATGCTTTGTCTGCCCGGATGGTCACCGACTACGGCGCGCAAACTTCCCCCGTTAAGTTCGTGACGTTCTCGGGCAGCCTGCGCCAGCGAGAAGCCACGGCTCTCGATTTGCCGGACAGTGCAGCGATGCAGATAGCTCTCAGCCCGGCGAAGTTCGTTGCGTTCACCGGCGCTTACCAGACCAACCCTGAGGACAAGCACGGCCAGATCCAGGCCTACAATGCTGCTGACTTGGGCCTGAGGATGCAGTTGGGTTCCGTAGGGGTCACCACGAACTACAAATCGAAGAACGAGTACCTGAGCCAGCGGATGTCCGACGAAGGTCGCTTGGGTCTGGAACTGCCGGTGTTCGGCGCAGGCAGATTGACCACGGGTGTTGCAGTGACCAGGCAGTTGGACGGCTCCACGCTGTCCTCCAACACCTACCAACTTGGCTACTCGCAGGCAATGGGCTCGGCATTCAGTTTCTCCCTGTCCGCCTACTATACCCAGTACCTGATGAACCGGTCGGCACTACCCGACAGAACCGAGTATAACGCCGAAGCAAGCCTCGGCATCAAGTTCTAGCCCGCACTATTCACGTGGCGAATAATGCAGGCTAGCCTCCTTGCTTCGTTGTTCTGACTCGTATCGCGATTCCGAGCATCCTAACCGTCATTCCGAGTATCCTTACAGCGCCATTCCGAGTATCCTATTCCGTCATTCCGAGCATCGCGAGGAATCTGCTTCTCCAAGTCGAACACATGCATATTCGCATGACACTGTCACTGCGCCTAACAGCGTAGAGTACCATCGGAGGACGAACTATGCCACAAACTGAGATAGAACCCGTCCAGGGCGGCTGCCGCCATATGAGGGCTCGCTACAAGCTGCAGACCTCGCACAGATCGCCTTTCCCCGAGAGGCGTTTCATGCGCTACGAATGCGAGCAAGGTATCGAGATCGATAGCTTCACCGAGGAAGAGCTTCAGAAGTGCCTCGATCAGAAGATCGGCTGCTGGAAGGAACAGTAGCCGCTCGCCAGCCTGAGTTGAGTCAGATGGCTGCTGGCCCAGCCGTATCTCCTGCTGGGCCAGCAGTTCGGGGCTCCGCTATCTTTTCGTGCGGCGCATTCAAGCCCTAGTAAGTGACGAAGTCTGACCCCGGAACCGCGCGGATCACGTTGGCGATCTGGGAGTTGGATACTTCCTTGCAGGCAACGCCGAGGATGCTGACGCGCGCTCCAACCGAAGGCGGCGCCTGTGTTGTGAGCCTTACCTCGATTCCCTCCACGCCGCGCGGCGACCACAGCCCCGAGCCATCGGAGATCACGCAGAACTCGCTTCCGACTCGGGTGACGACTCCGACCAGCCGCACCAGCAGACCGGACGAGTCGATGCCCAATCTCGCCAGGATCACGCTGGGGAATGTGACGGGCCTGACTGAGCCGCTGAACCCGGCCGGCGTTACCACTACGCTATCCAGCACGGTCTCGCCGTAGCGCAAGGCCACCGTTCCCTGTATCTCAACAACGGCTCCTTGCTGGATGCCACTAGCGGCAGGCGTGCACCTGATCCCCGATGTCCTGTTTGGCTCCTCAACAAAGAAGCAGTCCTCGAAGACGGCGGTGACGATCTTGCCGGGCA
This sequence comes from uncultured bacterium, assembly GCA_964523735.1. Lineage (GTDB taxonomy): Bacteria > Armatimonadota > UBA5829 > UBA5829 > UBA5829 > CAZFYZ01. The sequence continues at coordinate 15,667 of CAZFYZ010000041.1, forward strand.
GGCTTACCTGCGTCCCCGGTAGACGCGACTTCGCCCCTCCAACGACGGTCGAGGATGGGTCAGCCAGAACCGTGATACCCGCGGACACGCCGATCTCGCTGGTCAGCGAGGAGTAGTTGGTAGCCTTCACCAACACGTAATAGGTTCGCCCGGGGGCCAGCGGCAGGTCGGACCTGCCCATCGAAGTATCACCACCGACATTTGTCCAGCTCACAACATCGTCCTTATCGGCGCCTGTTCCGATCGCGTACTGATAGGACTCAATCCCGGACTCGGGGTCCGACGATGACCACCATGCGGTGATGGGCTCTTGGGGCGTGATGAAGGTCTTGGTCGTATGCACCTCGGGACGTGTGGGAGGTGAGGTGTCGAGCACAGCCTGATCACGGAAGCAGAACACCCGCCCGCTGTCGGAGCCAATCACCAGCGCACCGTCGCCGCCGATTGCCGGTGATGCGAGCATTGCGCCGCCGGCCGAGTAGCTCCACATGAGCACTCCGTCACGGTTGTAGGCGTAGATCTTGCCATTGGCGCAGCCCACGCAGATAGTTCCTGAGCTGTCAATCGCCGGCGATGACCGCACCCCCTGAGGCAGCGGCACCTGCCACAGCACGTTCCCTTGCGGTGAAATCGCGTAGAGCCCGCCAGGCCCCCCGGCGCCTCCGGTCCCGACGTAGACTCCGCCGTCGAGTCCGATCGCCGCCGATGAGTCCACAACCGTGCCCAGGTACACGCGCCACTTGGGCTGGCCGGTGGGGGTGATGGCGTAGAGATGTGCGTCTCCGGAGCCAAAGTAGATCGTGCCGTCGTCAGCGATCGCCGGCGATGCATCTGCGGCGCTGCCGGTCTGATAGCTCCACTTCAGAGTTCCTGATGCGGTCAAGGCGTAGAGCTTCCCGTCCCCGCATGCGGAGTAGATGCTGCCGTCCTGCGCAATGGCAGGCGATGACCAGACCTCGCCACCGGTTGAGTAGCTCCACTTCAACGTTCCATCGGGTCTTACCGCGTACAGCCGTTTGTCCTGGCAGCCGAAGTAGACAGTCCCATCGCTCCCGACATTTGGAGAGGACCAGACCATGCCTGGAGTCGTATACTTCCACCTGAGCGCGCCATTCGTTCCGATGCAGTAGAGGCCATCGAACGCTCCGACATATATTGCTCCATCGGGACCCAGGGCAGGCGACGAGTCGATCCACGAGCCTGTCTGATAGGTCCACCGAACCGCGCCCACCGTGCTGATCGAGTAGAGCTTGCCGTCGCTCGAGCCGACATACACCGTGCCATCTCCACCGATCGCCGCGGAGGACTCTACATAGCCGCCTGTCTGGACCTGCCAGCGCAGGGTTCCCTCGGTCGGTATCCGCCCAATCGCCCGGCCGGTGTTGCCGCTGTCGGCCCTGAACTTCCACCAGACCGATACTCCCCTCCTGTATTCGATACCATCACTCGACGATTGGCCCCCAACCAGTCCTGCGCCGTTCGTGGCCTTCGCGGTGAAGTAATAGCGGACTCCGGTTTGAAGCTGAAGTCCGCAGGCTGTGATGCCCTGCTGGCTGGACGTGTAGGTCCACCCTACCAGGTCATTGGCCCCCGGGCTCGTTCCTATGCAATAGGTGTAGCCCGCTATGCCGGACTCGGCGTCAGTTGCGTGGATGGATGCATGCAGGCAGTCGGGGATCGATGTGAACTCCCCATCGTCCACAACCACCGCAACCGAGGGTGGGGTAGTGTCGATCTTGATCCCGTCCGAGTAGCCGGGCTCGCTCGCAAGCCCCGCCCGGTTCACCGCGCGAACCCCGACGTAGTAGGTGGCCCCATTTGCAAGATCTAGGCCTCTGAAGGTCAGGCTTGTCTGTGTGGTGACCGCCCATCCGATGGCGCTGCTCTCACTCTCTGAGGTACCGACCCAACACGAGTAGTGGTCCACACCGGATTCCGGGTCTGACGATGTCCAACTTGCGTGCAGGCTGTCCATATTCGTCGAAAACTGTCCGTCGTCAGTGACCACAGGCTTCGATGGCGGGGTGTCGTCGAGGCGGAACGGCCCCTTGATGGTCGTTTCACTGACAAGCCCGGCGCCGTTCAACACGCGCGCTGCGACATAATAGACTTTGGCAGGATCAAGCGGACCACCAAGTACGAATTCCTCGCCCGATGCGCCGAGGACCCAGTTGGCTGGCGTCTGGCCCGGCGATTCCAGCAGTGCGCACTCGGCCGCAGTCACGCCGGACTCAGGGTCAGTTCCCGTAACTCGCACCCGCGCCTGCTGTGCCGAAATGTTGATGATGACATCGGTGACAAGCGGCAGCGTCAGGTCAACGGTGATCCCGTCCGACACCCCAACCGGTCCCACCATCCCCGCCCCATTCATGGCCCTCGCGAAGAAGTAGTAAGTGAGTCCGTTGACAAGGGTGAGGTCAGTCCGCGTCACCTCGGTTGCCGTCCCGGCGCTTGTGAAACCTATTACATCCTGGGCCGTTGGTGAGGTCCCGATCGCGTAATCATAGCCCGCGATACCTGATTCCGGATCGTCGCTGATCCAGGAGGCGTGAAGACTGTTCGCGCTTGTTGAGTACTGCCCATCATCGGTCACGATCGGCAGAGCCGGTGGAGTGAGGTCGCCCCGGATCGCCACCAGTCTCCCATCTTGCGTTGTCACATAGAGGGCGGCGTCGCTTCCAATAGCCGGCGAACTGATTACGGCGCCGCCGGTTGGACTGGACCACAGTACTGAGCCCGTCGGGCTGATCGCGTAGACCCGCCCGTCGCTCGAGCCAACGTAAGTCACCCCGTTGGCGTCGATGGCTGGCGATGAGTCAACATACTGCCCAGTCGAGATCTTCCAACGTAGAGACGCGGACTGGCTGAGGCAATAGATGGCCTTGTCCCGGCATCCGAAAACCAAAGTCCCGTTCTCTCCGATTGCCGCTGATGAGTAGACCGCGCCGCTGGCTGCATACCGCCACCTCTGGGTGCCAGCCGGCCAGATGGCATAGAAGTAGCTGTTCATTGTGCCGAAGTAGACAGTCCCGTCCGTGCCAATGCAGGGGGAACTCTTGATTGCCCCGAGGGGGTTGGTGGTGAACTTCCACTTCAGCACTCCGGCAGACGTAAGCGCGTACAGCTGGCCGTCGTCGCAGCCGAAGTAGATCGTGCCATCCGAGGCCACCGCGGGCGACGAGACAATCGCTCCTCCTGCGGTGTAGGAGAACTTTACCGTGCCGTCCGGCCTGCAAGCCACCAGCTTGGATGCCGCGCATCCGACGTAGATCGTGCCGTCCGGACCTATCGCCGGGGATGATTCGCTTAGCCCGCCGAGGCTGCGCCGCCACCTCAGGGAGCCGTCCGGGTAGAATGCATAGAGATACCCGTCCGTCGAGGCAACGTGGATGGTCCCATCACTACCCACGGCGGGAGACGACGGCCCGACACTGTTGCAGCTGACCGACCAGGCGATGGACCCGTCGAGTTCAACTGCAGTGAGGAAGCCTCCTCCGACTGCATATACCCGCCCGCCCGCCACCGCCGGAGACGAACTCGAGGTGCCTCCCAACGCAGTGGACCAGGCGATACCGCCTGCTGTGGGCCCGGCAAACCCTGATCTGCCGGAGTGCATCATATCGTGGCGGAACGATGGCCAGGGCACAGCGGCGCTATCACCCGTGCACGGAGCCAACAAGGCGAGCAAGAGAGCGGTAGACAACATCAACAGAGCGGGGTTACGTCCCATCCCACACCTCCCGTAGCAGGAGTCCTATCAGATTGCAACGTTACCCTGTGCCTAGTTGCTTCAAACATGTCACAAGCTCAGCAAACAATTGGCAGAGCTGGCTTGCGCCTGGAACCCCGTTTGCACAGCCTCGGACGGTATTAACTATCATCATGTGGTAAGCTTGGACGGAACAATCTGTTGTTGACAAGCGACTTAATAGGGGGTATGCTGCATTTAGGGAGCAGACGCCTCATGTGTAACGCCTGCTGTGCGCACTCGTCAGATAGTAGCGTCGCGCGGCCGGCACACTCCCGAAAGGCTTGCTTGGCCGTCCTCCATTTGGCTTCGCTTGGACGGCGGAGACGACCGTGAAGATGAGAAAGAAGAACCTGGCCCGCGCTTCTTTGCGTCTATGGCCGGGTCAAGCTTTGAAAGCGTTTTCACTGTCATCACTGTGTAGCGCTTAGGCGCGACTATTGGGTTTGCACATAGTTCCTGAGCGGAAATGGACGCGGGAACCACTGCAGAGGGGGTTTCTTGCCGAAAGGAGATAACAGTTGACTAGATTCTTAGCATTCTGCACGATCCTTGCTTGCGTACTCTTGGCGCTGCCTGTTGGTGCGGACGAGGTGGTTGTAGACTTTCCTCAGATCACTTCCGAGGTAGTCGAAGCGGATGGAGCAATCACCTTCGATGCCCCAGGTTACTCAACTGCCGCCTCCCCCGGAGACCCCAGCCTGCCGTTCAAGACCGTGTGGGTTCTTCTCCCGCCGAACGCAGACCTGAAGAGTGTCCAGGTTTCGCTTAGGGACGAAGTTGGATCCGAACTGCCTGACACTTACAACGTTGCGCCATGTCCACCGCTCGGCGCTGACGAGGCCGACGGCACAAAGATTTCGTGGGGGCCCGGCAAGGAGATAGTCGATGGCCGCAATATCCTCGTCTATGGGACTGATGCTTTCTACCCCAGCGCAAACGTGACGCTTGGCCTCGACAGCCGCCTTGCCGAGTTCCTGATGGTCCCGGTCCAGTGCTGGCCCTATCGTTACAATCCGGTGACCGGCAAGATCGTCCAGCTCACGGGCGGTCAGATCGTTGTCTCCTACTCAATCAACACTTCTATTCCCAAACCCAAGACCGCCGCCGGGCCGGCCTCATCCGAGAGAGTGTCTGAGATAGTCGCCAACTACCAGGACGCCGTTGATTGGTATGGCGCTCCCGATGCGTCGAGGGCTCCGCTGCAGGCAGGACCCCCTAAGCTGACCGTCATCACCACTCAGGCGATCAAGAACGCCAGCACCAAGCTCACGCCGTTCGTTACTCACAAGACCAACACGATGGGCATCCCGACCACCGTCTACACGGAAGGTTCCTGGAGTGGCGCAGGCTCAACCGGGATCACCGCGGCCGTCAAGATCAGGAACTTCCTCAAGACGGTCTACAGCTCCACAAACGACAACTATGTGCTCATCATCGGCGACCCCAGGGAGACAAGTGCGGTCCCGATGCTCCCGGCCGCCGTTCATAAGGTCGAGGATAAACTTGTCCCTGCCTTTCTCGCCGATAACTTCTATGCCGATACCACCGGCAACTGGGATCTCAACGGTGATGGATCATACGGTGCCGCCAACGACTTTGGACCCGGAGGGGTCGATCTTGCGAACCCGGAGTTCTCAGTAGGGAGAATCCCCTACTATGGCTCGATAGCTGATCTCGACAAGATTCTGCAGAAGACTATCAACTTTGAGTCCGCCACCACTGTCGGGGCTTGGGCGCAGCGAGCGCTGATCCCGATGGTCCCGGCTAATGAGTCAGTCACCTTTGGCTGGCAGGTAGGAGAAGGCATCAGAACAGACACCTGCAACTCGAGCTATCGGGCGTACTTCAGGCTCTACTCCGACTATGCTTTCCCAGACTCTCTGTCGGCCTACCCCGGGACGCGAGGGGTCATAGTGCCCAGACCGGAGAAGGTGCCGGTTAACGAGACCAACGTGCTCGCGGAGTGGCAGAAGGGCTACGGTTTCGTCTTTTGGTTCACCCACGGGGGGCCACAGGGTGCCTCCGGCATCTTCTACAGCGACCTTGCTCCTTACCTCAACGATAGTACACCTGCTTTCACATTCCAGGCATCCTGCTTAAACGGCGATCCTACAGATACGAACAACCTTGCGTATGCTCTTCTGAAGAACGGCGCAATCGGGACCAACGCCGCCCCCGTTGTCTCACTCTACCGCGTCAGCGGGACCGACGGAACCAACGACCCCTGCAATCAGGGCTTGGTTCATCACTATGCCGAGTTCCTGGCGAGAGACAAGAATCGCTGCGGAGATGCGCTCTACCTTACCAAGAGCTATCTCTACAACTACTGCGGCCCCGACCTCTATCACAACCTTATGATGTTCAACCTCTACGGTGATCCTACCGTTGCCCCGCGTTGGCCGACGTCCTACACGATTGAAACCCCCGCCGGACTGCCGATGGCTGTGCGTTCTCAGGCCTACAGGGTCGATCTCAAGGCAGCGGGCAGCACCGCGCCCTACTACTGGAGCCGAACCGCCGGCAGCCTGCCTAGCGGCATTACCCTCAGTAACGGCTACCTCAGCGGGACCCCACTCGTTGCAGGAACCTATACATTCACACTTCAGTGTCGCTCGAGCTCCAGTCCCTACGAGTATCTTACGCGCGAGTTCTCGCTGGTTGTGAAGGATACCCTTACAGCTACGCCCACAACTCTGCCCCGCGGCAATGTCGACGCGCTTTACAATGTCCAGCTTGTTGGATCTGGTGGGACTGCTCCCTACAGCTTCAGCACCACAAGCGCGCTGCCCGACGGTGTCACCCTATCGCCAAGTGGTCTGCTTCGTGGTACACCGACGGCTTCGGGGACATTCTCCATAAGCGTGCTCATCATCGATGGGGCCAATTTCCGGGCGGTCAAGACCTACATCCTGTACATTACCAGGACCCGTATCCTCACTACGGGTCTGCCTATCGCGATTGGTGGGCAGCCCTACTCTGCGGTGCTATCCGCCGCGGGCGGAACCGCTCCCTATACCTGGTCCATCTCTGTCGGCCAGGTGCCGCCAGGAGTCACACTGACAACCAGTGGTCTAATCTCCGGGACTCCCCGCCAGCTTGGCACCTATAATCTGACAGTTCGTGCCGCTGATTCGACCGGGGAGTGGACCAACTGCCCTCTCTCCCTGCCTGTGCTTCTGCCTGCATACAGTTGGCCGTTGGACACGATACCAGGGCCTGACCTCGAGGATGCGTGGGACATTTCGGGCTCCTGGGCCTTTGGTGTGCCGCTGGGACTCGGCACACTCTCGAAAGATCCGACTTCCGGTCACACTGGCTCCAACGTTTTCGGCTACCGCCTCACTGGTGACTACTCGAACGGTATGAGCCTGGCTCGCCACCTTACCACCTGCGCGATAGACTGCAGTGACCTGAGCGCTACTCATCTGAGCTTCTGGCGGTGGCTAGGAGTCGAAGACGCCGACAGTGCCACAATCGATGTGAGTGATGGCACTAGCTGGAACAACATCTGGAGCAGCCTGGGCCAGACATACGCGGAGACCGAGTGGAGTCAGCAGGTATACAGCATCTCGGCTTACGCCGACACGAAGAGCGGTGTGATGGTTAGATGGGGCATGGGGCCCACCAACGTAACAAACAGCTACTGTGGCTGGAACATCGACGACATAGGCATTTTGGGCATACCGCTTCCCACCACGAATCAGGGGGACTTGGGCCTTATCAAGTCGGTCAGTGCCGATAATACTGAGTTCCTGGTGCGCGGCAAGGTTGTTACCGCCGTAATGAGCGACGGGTTCTATGTCCAGGAACCCGGCAAGTATCACGGCCTCAAAGTTGCCTGGCCATACGGCGGCATCACCGTCGACCGCTACATTCTGGTTCACGGCACGATGCAGACCGACGCGTCGACCGGCGAGCGCTACCTACTTGGCGACTGCATCTACAAGGACGCTGCAACGGCTCCAGCCATCAGGCCTGTTGGTATGACGTTGACCAGCCTCGGTGGTTCACTCTATGGCCTCCAGCCGGGCGTGGCTGACGCCTCTTGGGTTTCATCCGCGGGCGGAGAGCCCACCATGGTATATACGGCTGCCAATGGCGTCAACAACATCGGATGCCTGATCCGGACGACTGGCAAAGTGACCGCAGTTTACGTTGACGATGGGTTCTTCTACATCGACGACGGCTCCGGTCTGGTGGATGGAACCGGTCAGGGCGTGCGCGTTAAAGGCAATCTTTCCAGCGGCGATGTAGGTCGGATGCTTGTCGTTACAGGCGTCAGCACGTGCTTCAATCAAGATGGAGCGCTGATGCGACAGATCATCCCCACGCAGGCCTATTTCGTTGACCCGTAGGATGACCTGCTGGCCTCTGGCTTACGAGCCAGAAGCCAATGGCGACAATGGGATCGCCTGCGCGACAGGCGCCCGCTCAGAAACCGAATGGAGGGGTAACTTGTTAAGAAAAACAGTGTACGCATTGCTGCTGATGGCGTTTGTGTGCGTCCCGGCCATGGCGGGCGAAGTCACAATGACTTTTCCCCAGACAGTGGCTGAACTCGTCGATGCCGGGGATGGAACGGTCGAGCTGAGACTGCCGGAGTTCGCCGGTCTCGCTTCGCCAGGCGACCCGGCTCTGCCTTACCGTGACTTCTGCTTGCTTCTGCCACCAAACACGGACACCAAGACTGTTCGCGTCTATGTTCGTGGTGGCCAGGAACAGGAACTGCCCGAAGTCTACGAAGTGGCGCCGTGTCCGCCCATGGTCTCCTCCAACGAAGAGCGCCGCGTCTACTGGGGCCAGAATAAAGAGATAATCGACGGCCGGAACGTTCTCACATACGGACAGGATGCGTTCTATCCTGCGTCCCACGTGACCCTTGGCGCCAACAGCCAGCTTGGTGAGTACGTCATGGCAACCGTAAGGTGCTGGCCCTATCGCTACAACCCTGTCACGAAGAAGCTCGTGCACCTCAGCGCCGGCGAGGTCGTGGTCTCGTTCTCCACGTCCAGCAGCTACCCCAAGGTTACGGGCGCTGGTGGAGCCGGCGCTGCCCAGCGGCTTCAGGAGCTTGTTGTTAACTATGAAGACGCGCCCACTTGGTATGGCTCCCCTCTGCCTGGTGATCGTTCAATGGTGGGAGCGGCAAACGATCGGCTGGTGGTAATCACTACCTCAGCGATCAAGAATGCGAGCACCAAGCTCAACGCATTCGTTACTCACAAGACCAGCACGATGGGTATCAGCACTACTGTCTACACTGAAAGCGACTGGGGTGGCGCGGGGCTGACGGGCTCGGCGGCCGCTGTGACGATCAGGAACTGGCTCAAGACTCTGTACAACTCGAATTACAGATGTTACCTACTCATCATCGGGGACCCGCGAGACTCAAGCGCTGTGCCTATGCAGGGCGCGTGGCCGAACGGTCTGCCTGGCACCGGTCAGTATAGCTACGTCCACCCGACCGACCACTTCTACGCCGACCTTGGCGGCAACTGGGATGCGAACGGCGACGGTTACTACGGTGGCCCGGGAGACAGCCCGGACATGACCGCCGAGTTCCTTGTCGGCCGAATTCCTTACTACGGTTCAACAACAGATCTGGACAAGATACTGCAGAAGATCATCAACTTTGAGTCCGCGACGACCGTGGGCAGTTGGGCACAGAAGGTTCTGATCCCCATGGTTCCGACCGACGAGAATACTCCCAACTGGAACCTGGGTGAAAGGATAAGGGAAACGAGCGCCAAGAACGTCTACCGTCCCTACTATAGACTCTACGCTGATGACTACGGCGTGCTCCCTACGCCTGAGAACTGCGCGGTCAGCGAAGCCAACGTTCTGAACGAGTGGAAGAAAGGCTATGGCTACGTTCTCTGGTTTACCCACGGTTGGCCACAGGGGGCTTCCGCCGTCTTCAGCAGTGGCCTCTGCCCTCAGCTTCCCGATAGCAAGCCTGCATTTACCTGGCAGTCGTCCTGCTCGAACGGGGACGTTACGGATGCTAATAACCTGGGCTATGCGCTGCTCAAGAACGGAGCCATCGCTACCTGCTCTGCCTCACAGCTGTCGTGGTACTGGCCACAGCAGCCTACTTTCTATGACGGCGGATGGAGCGATCAAGATCTCGTCTACACCTATGGGCTCAGAATGGCGCGCGACAAGTGGCGATGCGGCGACGCGATGTTCAACACGGTATCGCGCCACGGCTATGATGCCAATGCGGTGGTATTCAACCTCTACGGCGATCCAACGGTCTCCGGCCAATGGCCTACGACGTTCACCATAGAGAGTAACAAGCTGCCGACGCCCTGCAAGGGAAACGCCTACGAGGTAGATCTTCAGGCAGCCGGCAACACTGTTCCGTATAGATGGTCGGTTACCTCCGGAAGTCTTCCGACCGGGCTTGCGATCACAACAAAGGGCACGATATCCGGTACCCCCTCCGCGCTCGGGAGCTACACGTTCACCGCTCAATGCAAGTCCAGTTCGAACCCCGCGGTTACACTGACCAAGTCATTCACGTTGGATGTTCTGGGCCTTGCCGCAACTTCGCCACTGCCGAAGGCTTCGCTCCATGTTCTATACTCGCACAACCTGCAGCCTCAGGGTGGAAAGGCTCCCTATAGCGTCACCACAACGAGCACACTGCCGGGAGGTGTCACTCTCTCTTCCTCGGGAATACTCTCCGGGGTCCCCACGGAAACCGGCATCTTCCCGCTGAACGTGACTCTGACTGACGCCGAGGGGTACGTCGCGACCGCCACCTACTCGCTTACCATAACATCGCTCAGGATTGTGCAGACCTCTATTCCCATCGCCATAGGCGGCTCCAGTTACAGCGCGATCCTGACCGCAGACGGCGGCGTTACCCCATACGCATGGGCGCTAACGGCAGGGTCGCTGCCTCCCGGACTTACTTTCTCTGGAGGCGTCATATCCGGTACGCCAAGGGAGCTTGGCAGCTACTCGATAACAGTCAGGGTGACCGACAGGAACGGTGAGACATTCACTCGTGTGTTTGCTCTGCCGGCTGTTCTGCCTGTGTACTCGTTCCCTCTCGATACGGCTCCCGGACCGAACCCGGACGATATCTGGATCACGCAGGGCTCGTGGGCGTTCGGAGTGCCGCAGGGGTTGGGCTCGCTTAGCAAGGACCCTACTTCCGGGCGCACAGGCTCCAACGTGTATGGCTACAACCTGTTCGGCGACTATTCGAATGGCATGTCGTTGTCTCGCAGTCTTACGACCGGGAAGCTTGACTGCGGCGATGTTACCAATACCGTGCTCAGCTTCTGGCGATGGCTGGGGGTTGAGGGTTCAGGTGACGGGGCGACAGTTGAGGCTTCGTCCGACGGCGCCAGCTGGACCGTGTTATGGAGTGCCAAGGCTCTTGGAGCGACCATCGTGGACACCGAGTGGCAGAGACAGATGTTTGACATATCCTCTGTCTGCGACCAGAGAAGCGCGGCGCGCGTCAGGTGGACCATGGGGCCCACCGATCTGGTGAACCGACACTGTGGATGGAACATCGACGATGTGGACATCCTCGGCGTCCCGCGGGCAAGCACCAACCAGGGAGACATCGGCCTGATCAGGTCGACGGTTGCAGACGGCACGGAGTGTCTCATTCGTGGCAAGGTTGTCACTGCCGTGTTTGCAGACAGCTTCTACATTCAGGAACCGGGGACGTACCACGGACTGAAGGTGATCTGGCCTTACGGCGGGATCACCCCGGGCAGGTATATTCTGGTGAAGGGCGCGCTTCAGACTGACCCCAGCACCGGCGCCTCGAGGGCCAGCGGCACAGGCTCGGCGTACCTCCGATACTCCCTGGATCTCCCCAAAGACGGTCGATTGACCTTTCTGACCGACGTGGCCCTGCGGACCACTGCCGTGGGGCAGCCCAACAGCGATGGGGTCACCTTCCGCGTCGCGGCACGAGCCGGCCAATTGACACGAACTGCCCAGACCCATCATGCGACCGAAGCGTTGGTCCCGCTTGCGCTCGACCTGACCGAATTGGCCGGGCACCGTGTTGATCTGGAGCTCTCGGTCGACCCGGGGCCAAAGCGTTCCCCCAGTTTCGACTGGGCGCTCTGGATCCGCCCACGAGTCGAGGTGGACCGATCGATTCGCGACACGTTGTCGGTCGCTGGCGGCAAACCGTGGCCGATTGGATTGGATACAGACGGTCCGGTCTCCATGACCGGCGACGCATCGATTCAATCTCTGGAAACCTCGTTTCCAGGCACGGTCTACTTCTTGCGGGAGCAGCCCAAGTCCGTAAAGCTCCCGTGCGACCTGGCAGTCGCCCAACGCCACGTCTGCTTCCTTGACGAGACGGGCCAAGAGTGGCTCTCCCCCGCGACGGCAGGCGTACAACCCGGGGAG
>CAZFYZ010000042.1:0-5218 GCA_964523735.1 uncultured bacterium
ACGCCAGGTGTTCTGCTCCAGGTTCTCGCCTAGGCCCAGCGACTGTCGCTGGCTCGAATCCAGCCCCCAGCGCACACCAGCGCCCTCCAGCCAGCGGCGTAACGTCGGCAACTGATCCTCGGCGATGGCGAACTCCAGGAGGGTCAGGTCTGGGAGGCGGCCATGTATGCCGGTTGCCATAACGTGAACAACCTGACCGCGATCGTCGACTCGAACGGCCTTCAGATCATGGGCAGCGTGAAGGACGTGGTTTGTGTCGAGCCGCTCGTGGACAAGTGGGCGGCGTTCGGTTGGAACGTCATCGAGTGCAACGGCAACAGCATTCCTGAAGTGGTCGCGGCGCTTGAACAAGCGGCAGCGACAACCGACAAGCCCACGGTGCTCGTGGCGCGCACGGTCAAGGGCAAGGGCGTCTCGTTCATGGAGAACAGCATCCCGTGGCACTCCAAGCCGATATCGAAAGACGAGTTCGAGACAGCTATGCGGGAACTGGGGGATTAGTTCAGATGACATTACTAGCTGACATCACAACCGGAAAGCCCGTGGAGGGCCGCCAGTCATTTGGTGAGGCACTCGTCGAACTCGGCAAGGACAACCCTGATGTGGTGTGCCTCGACGCCGACCTGGGCGTGGCGACCAAGACGTCACTGTTCAATGCCGTGTTTCCCGACCGGTACTACCAGGTGGGTATCGCGGAGCAGAACATGGTGGGTATCGGCGCGGGCATGGCAACCATCGGCCTGATTCCGTTCATGTCGTCGTTTGCCTCGTTCATGTCGCGCCGAGTCGCCGACCAGATCGCAATCTCCGTCGCATACCCGAACCTGAACGTGAAGTTCAACGGGGCATACAGCGGGCTTGCCACCAACAAAACCGGCGCTACCCATCAGGCTCTTGAGGACATCGCCATCATGCGGGCGATCCCCAATATGCAGGTCTTTGTTCCCGCTGATCCGGTCGAGACCAGGCAGGTAGTCTATGCCGCGGCCAAGATCAACGGGCCGGTCTACATACGGACGTCGCGCTATGCGGTGCCGCCGATCTTCGGCGAGGACTACAAGTTCGAGCCGGGCAAGGCTGTTCTGCTGGAGGACGGCACGGATCTCACCATCGTAGCCACTGGGATCATGACTGTGAAGGCGCTGGCCGCCGTGACTGAACTAAAGAAAGCAGGCATATCGGCAGGTCTCCTGCACGTGCCGTCGATCAAGCCCTTCGACTCAGCCGCGGTCGCGGCCGTGGCTAAGAAGACCGGATACGTTGTGACTATCGAGAATCACAGCATCATTGGTGGACTCGGCAGCGCGGTAGCCGAAGCGATGGCTGAGTGTGGCTGTGGCAAGCTGAAGCGCATGGGCGTTCTCGACCAGTTCGGTGAGAGCGGCGACGACGATGCCCTGTTCGAGAAGTACGGCTTAACCAGCAAGCACATGGTTGAGGCCGCGAAGGAGATGCTGAAGTAACGGGACCACTGACGCATGCTCCAATCGGAAGAGGCCGCCCTGGGGTTCCCCTGGGCGGCCTCTTCGCTATTCAAGTGCTGTAGGAGGTGTCTCCGACCCCTCGCATCGGCGTCAGAGACGCCTTCTACACCGCCGTCGGAGACGCCGTCCTCATCGCCGTTCATGTTCTGTAGGAGGGGTCTCCGACCCCCCGGGCTCAGGCGTCAGAGACGCCTTCTACATCGCTGTTCGTGTTCTGTAGGAGGGGTCTCCGACCCCCCGGGCTCAGGCGTCAGAGACGCCCTCTACAGGATCTCCAGCGCCTTCTTCACGATGTCCTCGGCTGTGAGCTGGAAGAGCTTCATGAGCTCCCACGGCTGGCCGGATTCGCCGAAGGTGTCCTGGACGCCGACTTGGGCGATCCTAAGCGGCTTGGTGTGCTCGGTACGCCTGGCCGCAATGCCGGCCACTATGTTGCCGAACCCACCGACCTGGTGTTCCTCGGCAGTGATGATCGTGCCGATCTCTTTGGCGGCGGCGAGGATAGCGGCCTCATCGATGGGCTTCACTGTGTGGATGTTGATTACCCGGGTCTCGATGCCTTTCTCGACCTTCAGTATCCACGCCGCACGCATGGCTTCCGGCAGCATGGGCCCGCAGGCAATGATCGCAAGCTGCTCGCCCTCGGATGCATAATCGGTCGAAAGGGCCTGGTCGAATGCCTCGATGAAGTGATCCTCGGCGCCACGGAACCGGATGATGTTGGCAACACCGAACTCGAAGGGCGTGTTCATGTCGGTCACAACTGGTGTGGCTTCCCGAGCGAACCTGAAGTAGACTGGTCCTTCAACGTCCAGAATACCTGTCTGGGTCGCCTTGTCGGCCTCGATCGCGTCGCAGGGGACCAGAACGTTCATGTTGGGCAATATGGCCATAATGGAGATCTCTTCGAGCGACTGATGCGTGGCGCCGTCAGGCCCCACGCTAATCCCTCCGTGCGCGCCCGCAATCTTGACGTTCAGGTTACCGTAGCAGATGGTCGTCCTAATCTGGTCCCAGGGTCTCCCTGAAGCAAACACGCCGTAGGTGCCGGTGATCGGAATCTTTCCGTTCAGGGCAAGGCCAGCCGCCACCTGCATCATGTTTTGCTCTGCGATACCCACGGAGAACACTCTGTTGAGACGCTCGGGGTGGTCTGCCTCAAACTCGGTGATGCAGATGGACTTGGAGATGTCGGCATGCAGGGTGCAGATGCGTTCGTCGTCGCCGATGCGCTTCAGGGCGCGACCGAAGCCCATGCGGGTTGGATCCATGTCAGCCTTCATGTTCGCGCCTGCGTTCCACCAGTAGTCCGGGTTGACTACGGGGTGGCGACTGTTAATATCCTGCTCCATGGACTCGGCGAACAGTTCGGCCTCTTCCATGAGCTCATCGACCTTGTCTGCGGACAGGGTGGGGCAGGCGAGATCGGCCAAGGCCTTGTCAAGCTGCTCGCGGCCCTTTGTTGCAACTCCGTGCCAGCCTACCTGATCCTCCATAAATGAGACGCCCTTGCCCTTGACGGTGTTGGCGATGATGACACTAGGCCTGCCTGCGGTGTTGCGCGCCTCGTCAAATGCATCCAGAATCTGCTGCTTATTGTGCCCGTCGATCTCGATCACGTGCCAGCCGAATGAGGCATACTTGTCGGCAAGCGGGTCGATGTTCATGACGTCCTCGACCTTGCCGTCGATCTGCAGGCGGTTCTTATCGATGATCGCGCAGAGGTTGTCGAGCTTGAAGTTGGAGGCGCTCATCGCCGCTTCCCACACGCTCCCTTCCTGCTGCTCGCCGTCGCCCATTGCGACGTAGACTCTCGAGGGGCAGTTATCGAGCTTCTGCGCCAGAGCCATGCCTACGCCCACACCCAATCCCTGGCCGAGAGAGCCGGTGGAGACTTCGATCCCAGTCAACTTCAGGCAGTGAGGGTGTCCCTGGAATGGGCTGCCGCACTTCCTGAGGGTGACGGTGTCGTCCATCGAGTAGAAGCCGGCCTTAGCCATGCCAATGTACAACGCGGGAGCCTTGTGTCCGCCGGAGAACACGACCCTGTCGCGGCATTCCCACCGCGGCTCTTCGGGGTTGAGGTTCATCTCGTTCAGGAACAGGGCAGCCGTCAAGTCCATGATGGACAGCGACCCGCCGGGATGGCCTGTGCCTGCTGCGTGAATGGCCACAAGCGCATAGGCGCGCATCTCCTTCGCGGCTGCTTCGAGCTCCTGGACAGAGACTCTCCGACGTGTTGATTGTGTTACTGACATTCCAGCTAGTCCTCCCGCATCGCGCCGTAGCGCAAGTCCTCTTGCCGGCCTCATGAAAAGGCTTTCATCAGTGGATAAGTATAGGTCGTCGAGGGCCAATGGTCAAGGGTTCACGTGACAGCGCACGGTCTTTGATGTGGTCATGCTGAACTTCACTCAGCGCCCATCGTCGCACGCCTGGGCCTTGAATCAAGTTCAGGGTGACGAAGATGCTCACGAAGATTGAGCAGTTGCGTCTAGCTTGCATGCCTGAATGCAACTGTGCTAGACTACTGCAAGGGGGAAGCTGTGCTCGCTGCTCTACTGGCGTGTACGGACGACTTTAGGAGGCACCTTCCCTTGAAGCTTGCAGATCGCTTGGTCCGTCTTGGTACTGAAACCGCTTTCGCTGTATCCGCTGAGGCAGCCGCACACGCCGCGAAAGGCAACACGGTCTATCCCTTCCACCTCGGGGACATGAACATCAAGACCCCAGCGAATGTCATCGAGGCGACCGAAAGGGCCATGCGTGACGGCAAGACCGGCTACTGCTCCAACTACGGTATTCCTGAACTTCGTGAGGCGCTTGCGGAAGACGTAGGCACACATCGCGGCGTCACCTACACCATTGATAACGTCGCGATCCAGCCTGGTGGGAAGCCGGTGATTGGCAAGTTCTTCCTGGCGCTTATGAACCCGGGCGACGAGGTGCTCTACCCGAACCCGGGCTATCCGATCTATGAGTCTCAGATCGAGTTTCACGGCGGCGTGGCAGTGCCCTACACCTTCCATGAGGGCAAAGACAACTTTGAGCTTGACGTGGATCAGGTTGAAAGGCTCATCACCCCCAGAACCAGGCTGCTCGTCGTAAATAACCTGCAGAATCCCACCGGGGCCGAGTCATCACACGAAGAACTGGCGAAGATCGCGGAGATGGCGGTTAGGCATGATCTGATAGTGCTCGCAGATGAAGCCTACTTCGATATGCGCTATTCCGGCAAGTCGGAGTCGCTGGTCTCATTCCCAGGTATGCTCGAACGAACGGTTATCCTCTACACCTTTTCGAAGAAGTTCGCCATGACCGGCTGGAGACTCGGAGCAGCCATCGGACCCAAGAAGATAGTCGACGCCATCGCCCGGTTGAACGTCAATGACGAGTCTTGCTCCAACCACTTCATCCAATGGGGGGCGATTGAGGGACTCAAAGGAGATCAATCCGGCCCGCGCAAGATTCTCGAGACACTGCAGTCGCGCCGCGACGTGGCCGTCAAGATGCTCAACTCGATCGACGGCGTGAGCTGCTACTCGCCGAACGCCACATTCTACCTGTTCCCCAACGTTACTGGCGCAATGGCCAACAAGAACGTCTCCGACTACGCGGAATTCCGCAGGAATGTGCTCGAAGCCACCAACGTCTCGTTCTGCACCTGCCGTCACTTTGGCCGTGAACTGCCAGGCGAGACACAGAAGTACATCCGCTTTGCCTACTCAGGAATA
>CAZFYZ010000042.1:5228-19865 GCA_964523735.1 uncultured bacterium
TGCAGATCGGATCGAGGAGGGGTTGACGGCTCTAAAGTCGTATCTGGAGAAATAGGCTCCTGATTCTCTCGTTACGCGCCCATGGGTACTACTACCTATGGGGGTGCATTACCATGCCAGAGAGGAAACACGTGCAAGGCGTGGGGGACAAGGAGCAGCGGCAGTACGAACACATCAAGGAAAGCGCCAAAAAGTCCGGCCGCTACAAGGGCCGGGAGGAAGAAGTCGCAGCTCGAACCGTTCTCAAGCAGCACAAAGAAGAAGGACACAAAAAGGGCGAATGAGCCTCCGAGATAACCAAAAAGGAGCCCCCGGTACTGCTCGCATGACTACTTACCAGGCGCCGGGGCTTTAGTCGGTGGCTTTGGGGTTGCTTTGGCTGGAGTCTTGCCTTCGGGTTTTGCGGCAGGCTTCTCTTCGGAACTGCCCTGCTTTTCCGGCTGAGCAGACTTCGCCTGTTCAGCGACCTTAATCACCGTTGAGCAAGGCATCACCACGAGCATGATGTCATCCGATGACGAGAAGCCCCGTCCGGAACTCATGGTCGTCTTGACAACGAGCGTTCCAACCGGCTTGCCATCCAGCGCGAAGACCGGGCAACCAAGACGATCACTCTCGAGTGCATAGCACGTCCGAGGTTTGGTTATCACGGCCTGTACCCGGCTCATGCGGGCTCCAAGAGCTCTGTTAGCCACCTGTCCCATTCGCCACAGCAAGACCGTCTCGTCCATAAGCTCGGGCGACGAAGCCTGGGACATGTCCACGAACTTCATCGGAGCTTCAGGCGCCTTCTTTGGCCTCAGAAATGCCAGGTCCAGGTCACGGTCTCTAAGCACAACGTCCGCGGGAATCTCGGTGCCATCATCGGTTCTCAGCTTCAGGTCGACCACATCGCTGGTGAACCTTGATCCGCCCTCGCCCTCAGGCATGAAGCTGCTGTAGATCTTCGTGGGGTCAATCTCGGACAGGCAAGCTACCACCAGGCCCGACGGGTCGATCACGGTGCCGGTGGCCGATACCTTGCGTTCTTCCTTCTCGCTTTCGCCTGAGTAGGACATCTTGGTCTCAACAACAAGCTGAATAGTCACAACAGCGTCGCGGTTGGCCTCGGCGATCCTACGGGCCTCAGCGGTTGTGTCCGCCAAGCATGCTGTTGTCGCCAGCACAGTCACGAGCAGTAGACCACAAAGGCACTCAATCATCCTGGTTCTCATCAATGCGGGCCTCCAGAAATCCGATCTCTCGGACGGGTGATAGGATCAGTTCTCCTAAGTTACGCTATTCCTGCCAGCTTGGTTCCAGTTCGGCGTAGACGGTGCGGATCCCCCGTCGCAGCTTCAGCACTACGGTCTTTGCCTTAGCCTTGCTGATGCCAGTCATTAGACGCTCCAGGTCGGCCAGTTTGTTCACGGGCTGACTGTCTATCTCGACGATGGTATCGCCGGCCTGCAGACCGCCGATAGCTGCCCAGCTACCCTCGGAGACGGACTCGACATAGACGCCTGTCTGGCCCTTGGTGACCGTTCCATCAGCGCGATCAGAGAAAGCGATGTCGCGTGCGGTGAACTCGAAGCCGTCGTCGGTGTACGTAGGGAACTCTCGGGAAGGCTTGGGTGAGGCTTCCAGAACTACCTGTACAGTTGTGGGCTTGCCGTCACGGACTATGCCGAGCTTCACTTGCGAGCCTATGTCATACTGGCGGATCAGGCTCGGGAGTATATCCTCATCGCCTTCCTGCTCGGCGGGAATCTCTTCACCGTCGAGCTTGAGTATCAGATCGCCAACCTTCAAACCGGCCTTCGAGGCGCTGGAGTCTGGATGGACTCGGGTGATGCGCACGCCCGTCTTCTTCGGCACGCCAAGGCCCTCCGCGAGTTCACGAGTCAGTACCTGGCTGTCAATCGGGAGCCACGCCTTGTTGATCTCGGTTCCAGGTCTGGTTCGCTCCTCCTTGCCGATCTTAACAAGACTGGCAAACCGCCTTTGACCCCTGGTGAATTGGACTACTGTTGGAACCTGCTCGTCCCTGCCTTCGGTGAGGGTCTTCGTGATGGCTCTCAAGGCGGATATGTCCTTGATTGCTTCAGAACCCACCCCAGTGATCACGTCGCCCTCCTGGAGTTGGGGCTTGGCCGAACCTGCCGGACCACTGGGACGGATGCCTGTCACAATGACCCCGTCCTGGGAGTCCAGTTCCATCTCTTTCTGATCCAGGTACGCGATGTTCGAGGCGCACATTCCCCAAGCCTTCAGTTCGTGCTGTTTCTCCATCGCCCTGGGCCGCTCTTCAGGCGTGACGCTAATTGTGGTTTCGGCCCCATTTCTCAAGACTCTGACCTCGACCGGTTTACCGACCGAGAGGGCAGCCGCGGATTGATTGAAGATAGGCACCTCTTCTTTGAAGCGGGCGACTACCTCCTGACCTGCCAGTGCCAGGATAACATCGCCCGATTTCAGCCCAGCCTTGTTCGCCGGACCGCCCTCGATGGTTCCGCTGACCAGTATGCCCTTGTCGAGCTTTGAAGACTCCAGAAGCGGCTGCACTTCAACGCCAAGCCAGCTTCTGGTTACCTTGCCATTCTTGATGAGCTGGTCTACAACCTGTCGGGCAAGATTGCTCGGTATGGCTCCGGAGAGGCCGTAGCTGATTTCATTGATGCCGATGATCCTGCCCCTCGTATCGACAAGCGGTCCGCCGGAGTTGCCGGGTCTGATCAGCGCGTCGTGACCTATCCATCGGACGATCGAGCCAACGTCCTCTCCCTCCAGGGTGAGGCCATCCTCACCGCCTGTGTCCCCGGGCATTATCATCTCGGCGTTGCTAACCATTCCCATGGTGACTGACTGAGAGAGAGCATAAGGACAGCCCATCGCAAACACGGTGTCGCCGACCTCGATCTTTGACGAGTCACCGAACTCAGCGTAAGCAAACGGCTTGCCGTCCGGCGGCACAAGTTTGATCACAGCTATGTCTGACATTGGGTCGGTGCCGATGAGCTTGGCCTCGACTTCACGTCTGTCGGCTAGCGTGCAGACGATATGCTCTGCGTCCTCCGCGACATGATGATTTGTGACCGCATATCCCTCGGGCGACACGATGACGCCGCTGCCAAATGACTCCATCTTGAGTTCCCGGCCCTGCCGGTAGTCCGTGGCCACAATATGGATGCGTATGAGAGTCGGGCGTACGGCTTCGACCGCCGCGGTCATCTGCTGTTTGGCGCTGTCCTCCGTTGCTGAATGGAGTGCGCTGGAACCGCAGAACACGGCAATCACTAGCGCCAAGACAAGTGCAGGTGTCCTCTGGAAGGAAAGATTCATGGAGTCTCCACCTATGCGCCGGTGCTTACTTTCAGGCGCGACTCATGTGTATTCGCGAATGGTGAAGCGTTCTCCTTGCGGCTAGCTGTATTGACAACCGGGGGCCGAAAGTTGTATATTGAACGTGCGCAGTGGGCTTGTCGGGGCGTAGCGCAGCTTGGTAGCGCACCTGAATGGGGTTCAGGGGGTCGCAGGTTCAAATCCTGTCGCCCCGACCAATGCCCACTGCCGTATTGTGTCTGGGCCGGTAACTCAGTTGGTAGAGTATCGCCCTTTTAAGGCGAGAGTCACGGGTTCGAGTCCCGTCCGGCCTACCAATGGTCCTCTTCTTCCAGCCACTTGGCATAGTGTTTGCCAATGACCTCCAGCGCGTCCTCGGCCTTGTCCACGCAAAGCGGTATCTGAATGTCCACCGGATCGGCGAGTAACTCCGGACCTTCGACCATAGTCGCCCTTGCCCACTCCAGGAGACCATTCCACGTGGGACCAATCAGGATAAGAGGCACTCTGTAGAGGTGGCCGACCTGGAGCAGTTGCCAGATCATTGTCACTTCCAGCAGCGTGCCGATCCCGCCCGGGACTGCTATGAACGCATTTGAGCGCAGTACAAAGTGCTGCAGCCGCGAGAAGAACGTTCGATGCTCGTAGGCCATGCCGACAAACGTGTTGGGTGCCTGCTCCAGTGGCAGGTGGATGTTCAGGCCGATCGAGCTTTCCCGCCTGGCGGGGTTAGAGTCCAGTGCGCCCTCGTTGGCCGCTTGCATCAGGCCTGGGCCGCCTCCGGTTATGATCCGGCAGCCTATGGCGGCAAGCTCTCGCGCCAGCAATCGGACCTCACTGTAGTGCCTGGATGCGCGGGTGAGGCGGGACGAGCCGAATATGGTGACTCCGTAGTAAGGCGTGTGAGTAGGCCGCAAGCGCGTGAGATTGTCGACTACATCCCAGAGCTTGATAACGGAGTCCTGCCAAATCTCGACCGCTATCTCGGGGCTTGCGCCAAGACCCTCGTGCTCATGGTGGTGGCCGGTATCGGGTAGTCCCATTGGTTGCCAACTCCTGCCGGACGAGCCGGCAGAAGTCATATACCATACGCGAGGTGAGGGTAAACGAACAGCACTTGACTTTGCTATGGCCTAGAGCAGGCTTGTGCTGAAGTATCTTTCGGCGCGGTCAGGCAGCACGGTCACGACCCGCTTGTCCGGTCCGAGTTCCTCTGAGAGCCTGAGTGCGGCCCACACGTTTGCTCCAGATGATGTGCCCACCAAGCAGCCCTGGACGGACGCCAGTTCGCGAGTCGTGCGGATGGCGTCTTCGTCGGTGACGGTTATGACGTCGTCGATCAGATCAACGTCGAGCACGGGCGGGATAAAGCCGTCTCCAATACCCTGAATCTGGTGGAACCCAGGCTCATGGCCGAGAAGCGCTGCGGAGTTGGCTGGTTCGACAGCGGCGATTCTGGCCTTGGGGTTGCGTTCCCTCAGGAATCTGCCGACGCCGGTAAGAGTACCCCCGCTGCCTACGCCGGCGACGAATGCGTCAACCTGGCCGTCCATCTGTGCCCATATTTCGTGCGCGGTGGTCCGATAATGTATCTCGGGATTGAGCGGGTTCACGAACTGACCCACGAGGAATGAACACTCGATCTCGTCCTTGATATGGTCCGCCTTGGTAACCGCTCCGGCGATGCCGTCTCTCGCAGGGGTCTCGACAAGCTCTGCTCCCAACGCGCGGATGATCTTCTTGCGTTCCTCGCTCATGTCGTCCGGCATGCAGATGATGACTTTGTAGCCTCTGAGCTTGCCCACGAATGCGACAGCGATGCCTGTATTGCCACTCGTGGCCTCGACGATCGTGCAGCCGGGCTTGAGTAAGCCGCCCGCCTCTGCCTGATCAATTATGTGCTTGGCTACCCGGTCCTTCACGCTCCCTGCGGGGTTCAGGAATTCGGCCTTAGCGTAGACACAGCCGCCCCCCATCCGGCAGAGGTGCAGCATAGGGGTGTTGCCAACAAGCGAGAGAATGTCATCGAAGCAGGTGTTGCGGGGATTGAGTGTCAAAGCAGGCTCCTCAGAGTACACATCGGTTTTAGTAAGCTACTTCGCCTAAGGTTGTCCAAGTCCCTGCGCGGAGGGCAGCTCATACTGAGCAATCCTCGGCTCCAGGTCCGGCGAGAGTTCTACTTTCACATACACGCCTTCGTCACGATAGTCCGTTTCCAGAACCCTTCCACGGTCGTGACACAGCGCAAGCAAATCGCCCCTGTCGTAAGGCAGCATCGCCTCGATCACGTTCATCAGGCGCGAGACGACCTGATCGATCAGCCGGATCAGATACTCCTTGCCCTCGCCCGTCAGGGCGGACATGTAGCAGGAGTCCGGGGTATCAGCGATGAGTCTGCGGAGATCGTACTGGTCTCTGATCTTGTCAGCTTTGTTGAAAACGGTGATGGTAGGCTTGTGGGTGATGCCCAGTTCGCTGAGGACCCGGTCCACGGCCTGACGCTGTTCGGCGGCAAAGTGATGACTGGCATCGACGACGTGGATCAGGAAGTCCGCCTCCACGACCTCTTCGAGGGTAGCCCGGAAAGCTGCGATCAAATGGTGCGGCAGGTTGCGCAGGAAACCCACTGTGTCCGAGAGGATGATGGAGTGGGATTCGGAAAGATCAACGCGCCTCGTGGTGGGGTCGAGGGTGGCGAAGAGCCTTGCATGGGCTTCCACTTCCGAGCCTGCCAGGAGATTGAGAAGAGTAGACTTGCCGGCGCTTGTATAGCCGACCAGGGCGGCATTGGGGATCATTAGTTTCCGGCGGGCCTTGTTCTGGACCGACCGGTGTTTAACAACCTGCTCTAGTTCGTCTCCCAGGACCGAGATGCGCTTCCTCACGCGCCTGCGGTCGGCTTCGAGTTTGGTCTCACCAGGGCCGCGTGTGGCGATGCCTCCCGCGCTGCCTCCGCCGATTCGCGACATCTCCGTGCCCTTGCCTGTGAGGCGCGGAAGCAAATACTTGAGCTGGGCCAGTTCGACCTGCAGCTTGCCCTCGCTCGTGCGGGCGCGTTGGGCGAAGATATCGAGGATGAGCTGGGTGCGGTCTACAACCCGAACCGTTGCCGCTTTCTCCAGATTGCGCTGTTGGGTGGGGGAGAGGTCAGCGCCGACAATCACAACGTCAGCCTCGGATTCCTGGACGCGCAGGTATACCTCCTCCGCGTTGCCGCTGCCGATGTAGAACCGCGAGTCCGGCACTGATCGGCGCACGTGCATCTCATCGGCGAGTTCTCCGCCGGCGCTCTCGACGAGCAGCCGAAGCTCCTCTGTGTTCGCATCCGCCTCGTGCGTATCGCTTGGATCCGCAACGACCAGAACAACTCTATCCGGCGATCCGCTATCTCTGATGGACTCTGCCTGCAATCTTTCCCCCGGCGAAAGTAGATGCCGCCACGTGTAAGATGATACTTCCCGGAGATGGGTGACAGCAAGCCGTGGCCGAGCGTCGCCAGCCTCTCCCGGAACAAGCGAAAGCTAGGCCGTCACTCCCAGCCTTTTAGCCCACGCTACCAGTGATTCCAGTAGTTGCCGGATGAGATCGAGGGCGATTTGATCGGTTAATCTACCGTCAGTATCGAACGCCTTCTCAGCGAAGCTGACCATTACCTCAGGCTGGTTGATCGGGTACATATTCAGGAACACGCAGCACTGACGCAGATGGTACTGCGCGCGCGCCGTGCCGAGTCTTCCAATCGAAGCACCCATAATCGCCACTGGTTTGCCCTCGAATGGGTTCGTGCCGTAGGGTCTTGAAGCGGCGTCGATAGCGTTCTTGAGCACGCCCGGTATGGAGTAGTTGTACTCCGGCGTCACGATAAGTATCGCGTCGGCCGCCGCGATCTTCTCCTTGAACTCACGCAGCTTCGGTGCCGGTTCGTTCTCCAGGTCCTGGTTGAACAGCGGAATACCGTCGAGATCAAACGTCTCCAGTTCCGCGCCGTCGGGTACCATTTGGCTCGCCGCCCGAAGCAGTGCCTTGTTGTAAGAACCACTTCGGAGGCTGCCCGCAAAACCAAGTATCCTGACTGTGCTCATTTCACCCTCCTGCTTTCGGCAGTATACCATCCAGGCAGGCAAGCTGCAACATTCAGGTGACTGCTCCAACCGGAGCACTCTGTTGATGAAACTGAGTCAGGCGAGAAGATGAACAACAATGGCCTTTTCGCTGAGTGGATGATCATCTACTGACCCTCGTGTGACCTCGGGCAGGTTGAGATCTTCGACCCCTGTCCTTCAGCGCCTCAATACGCGGTCATAGGTGATATGGCGTCTGCTGCAGGTGTGGGTAACACGCGTCGGAGGCGTTATGAGATGATTAAGATCATTCTGCTGACTATAGTCTTGGCGACGACTCTCAGCGTGTCGGGCGTTTGCGGCGTGACGTTGAGGTCTGGCAATGTCGTCTCAGTTTCTCAAGACACACCGGTGAGCGGCGACCTTCTGGCCGCGGGACGAGACATCAGCGTGCAGGCCAAGGTGAGCGATGTCGCCGCGGCCGGTAACACCGTGGACGTTATGGGGCCGGTAGCGATGTCGGCCATGTTGGCTGGCAATGATGTGACCGTTGGCGGCCCAGTGGGCAACGATCTATATGCCGCCGGTCAAAATGTACGCGTGGACTCGTCTATCTCCGACAACGCCTACCTGGCGGGCTCACTCGTGAGGCTTGCTCGCACAGGCCGCGTAGGCTCGGATCTGCTTGCCGCAGGCGGTACGGTCGACGTGCTAGGGAATGTAGGGGGTGACTTGCGTGCGGCAGGCGAGACTATCACCATCGGCGGGACAGTAGCCGGCGACGTGTTCGCATCTGCCGGCACAAGTGTTCGCGTTCTTGATGGCGCTGTGATCCGTGGCGACCTCAACTACGAGAGTCCGAAGAAAGCAGAGATCAGCAAGGGCGCCCGGGTGATGGGTGAGACCAGGCATCGGCTCCCAGCAAAGGAGAATGCCAAGCCAGTCTTCTGGACCGGCGCGGGGCTGTGGTTCGGCCTGCTGTTGGCAGCGATTGTGTTCGGAATCGTGCTGGCGCTGCTCTTCCCGAGCGGCGTGCGGCTTGTAGCAGATACCATCCGCCGCTCATTCTGGCCCTCGCTCGGCATAGGAGCACTGGTGCTTGTGGCAGTGCCGGTGGTTCTGGTCGTGCTCATGATCACACTCGTGGGAATCCCGCTCGCGATCGTGCTGGGCCTTCTGTACGCGATAGCGCTGTACGTCGCGCCGATCCTGACTGGTGTTGCTTTGGGGCAACTGCTGCTGAACAGGAGACAGCCAAACGCAGCGTCTCTCATCTGGTCGGTCTTGCTTGGCGTGGCCGTGCTCGCCGTGATCAAGCTCGTGCCGATCGTCGGCTGGATCGTTGGCCTTGCAGCCCTGCTCGTCGGGCTAGGTTCGATGCTGACGACGTGGTGGAGGGGGAGGCGCGAACCTGCTGAACGGACGAGCTGATCACTCCCGTTCGAATGAGCTATCGGCCAACTGCTTTCTGAGGAAATCGAGGAGTTCTCCCCTTTCCGCCTTGTCGCTGAACACGCGGTTGGGAAGCCAGTTCACTGTGCCGTCGCCGAAGTAGATCACTACGCCCTTTGCGCCGTCTATCAGACCCCCGAATTCGCTCCAGTCGCGCGTGTAGGTCCTGAAGCCGCTGACCTCTAGGTGGATCGCGTCATCGCTAAACTCAGCGATGACATCCGCCGACGGGTCATTGTGTGCCCGGATGCGGCGGCGGGTGAGGATGCCCGCTCCAACGTAGTAGTAGATGACAGAAAGCGTGATGATTACTCCGAGGATCGATGACGCGATGCCCGTGATGGTCTTGGCCTCAAGGGCTGAGGCCCCCGCACCCATCACCCCCATTGCGGCGATTGCGGCGATAGCCCACCTAAGAGACCGACGCAGCCCCGTTCTCTCGACGGCTTCAGCCTCTTGAGCATCCAACAAGTCCTTGATCGTGCTCGTGAACTGGTATCTGAACATTGGTGGTTGATCCAGTCAATCCTCGTAGACGACCGACTCAGCCACCTCGTACTCAGGGGCTTGCACGGTTCCGGTGCGGGTTAGCTCAGTTAGCTCTGTCGAGGGGTCCCACTTCAGAGTTACCTCGTTGACGGCACCGTCTCGATAGGCGAGGGTTGTCTCGTCGTCTCCATAGAGCGTGATGCCTCGTTCGCCTGTGCCATAGACGTGGACCGTGAGTTCGCGAAGAGACGGGTCCTGCGCGTGCATGGCCGGAGCCGCGAGCGGGAGAATCGAGTTGTCCTTGACGAAGACAAGAATCCTGTCAATCGGGACGGCGAGTTTGTAGGTCTGCCCGCCCTCGAAGTACT
Source organism: uncultured bacterium (assembly GCA_964523735.1). GTDB lineage: Bacteria > Armatimonadota > UBA5829 > UBA5829 > UBA5829 > CAZFYZ01. Next base: position 14,920 of record CAZFYZ010000042.1, read on the forward strand.
TCCCTGTCCAGAAATCGCGCCAGCCGCCCTTGGGCAGATACACGTCGCGAGACTGTTGGCCCGCGACGACCGGCGCCACGAGGACGCGGTCGCCCATCATATACTCGAGATCGTTGCGCCAGAGGCAGGGGTCGGTCGGATCGTCCATCACCAGCGCGCGGAACGGCGGCATGCCCGTGCGATGATACTCCACGAATGCCGAGTAGAGATATGGCAGGAACTGCATCCTGACCTGCAGCATGTCGCGGCAGATGGTGGTCACCCATTCGCGGTCGGGGTGGGGCTGGTCGCAGTTGTTGCAGTCGGTGTCCCACTGCTCCCACGGCGGATTCTTGATGTACCACGCGTTGATCAGCGCCTGCGGAGAGAACACCGTCGACTGGACGCGCCTGATGAGGTCCTCGGCTGAGTCCGCGTGCCTCACTTCAGGAGACCACAGAATCCCGCAGAAGCCCGATGTCACCACGCCTCTGATGAAGCTGGTATGGTCATATAGGTCGCTGTAGAAGACGTAGGGCAGCGGCGCTGCGAGAGCATACGCCGCGCGTACCTCCCCGTAGGTCCGCTGGTTCCTGGACTCGTAGATCGACTGGATGGTCTGCTGAAAGAGCATTCCATAGGCCGAGTGCATTAGCTCGCCGTCAAGCCCGGATGGGAATCTGCTGAACTCCGGGAACGACCACGGTGAGCCGATGAAGTCCGAGTTGTCGCACTCGTCGAGCTTGTACCCCGAAATGCCCTTCTCAACGTGAGTCGTCCGATAGTGCTCTGCAAAGAGCCTGCGCGCCTCTGGATCGGCAAAGTCAGGCACAAGTCCGCCCCACACGAGGTGGTTGCCCGAGCGCGTGCTGAACGGCTCGTAGAGCGGCGAGCTGGGGTGGATGAATGCGTGTGTCCACAGATTGAGCCGGAAATCCCGCTCCGCAAGTGCTTTGGTAGTCTCCTCCGGGTTCGGAAAGCGATCGCTCCAGATGTGCGAACACGAATAGGCGTGAGTCTGCCAGCCAGGCTCCAGCCCGAGCACGTCGCAGGGGATGTCGTTCTCGCGGAAGTAGTCAGCCCGCGCGATCACTCCATCGTGGGTGTAGTCGGACTTGCACCGATACCAGACTCCGAGGCCCCACATCGGAGGCATGCATCCTCCTCCTGAGAACAGATTGTAGCGCTGCACGGCCTGACGCATCTCCGGACCCGCGAATACGTAGATGTCGGCGCCTTTGGCGCGGGGAATCTCGATGAAGACCTCTGCCTCACCCTCGCGTGCTTTCGATGAATAGAGTTCCTCTGAGCCGGAGGCTACGGGCGAAGTGGAGCCGGTGTCGATAGCTGCTTTGGCCTTTTCGCGCCGAATAGTCCCTCCGCAGTAGATCGTCATATAGCGGAGCGTGTCGATCATCACACCGTAGCCGCTGGTAGTGACGAAGAATGGGACCGGCGCGTGGGTGTCGCCTGTGTCAGCCAGCGGATCGCTGTTGGTGCGCAGGGTCTTCTTCTTACCGCGCTGGTTGAACGACAGGAGTTGAAGTCCGAGGCCATAAACTTGCTCATCCTTATACAGCGGCATGCGGATCATGTAGCCCCGATCAGTCGCCTCGCCGAAGATCACCTGCTCTGGCACAGGGCAAGAATCTACGCTGGGCAGCTTGCCCAGGCCTTCTGCCGCCGGCTTGTGGTCAAAGAGCGTGACAGGCGTCACGGCCTCCGGCTCGCCCATTCTGATCCGCCAAACGCCCGGATATAGCTCTTCCATGCGGCTGTGTCCGCTGTCTAGGTTCATGTCGCGTGTTCCTCTACCCAACGATAAGCCCTCACGCGTGCGCGAGGGCCGTCAAATGGCTCAGTTGAGACGGCATTTGCCGCGTTGCTTCTACTCGTCGAAGACCATATGCTTGACGGTCACTCCGGGGATCAGCATCAGTTTGGACTCAAACTCGAGTGTCTTTGCCTCTTCGCCACACATCTCACAGATCAGCAGGCCCTTGGTGGAGCACATGGACTCCTCTACCTGATGCAGTCCCAGCCTGGTCTTGATGTAGCAGCCGTATTCCGTCAGCAGCGCCTGCACGTCCGGCACGCGCTCTACACGGTTGGAAATGTGGATACCCACTACGATTCGTTTGCCCATCTTCACACCCTCCGGTCTAGAACGATTGGTATATTATACCAAGTTCGCACCAAAGAAGGCAGGGGGTCTCTATCTTCTTCCGCTCACTGCTTCCTCGAGTCGCTTGCGAGTGTCCGGGAGGCGGGGATTGATCTCGAGGACGCGTCTCCACTCTTGGATCGCCTCGTCTCTCTGCCCCTGCCAGTAGAGGATAACGCCAAGGCTGTGGCGTGGCTCGGTGTAATCGGGATCCAGTTCAATGGCTCTGCGGAGGTGGTACTCCGCCTCATCCAGCTTCCGCATCCGGGCAAGCGCCGTGCCGAGATTGTTGTGCGCCACGGGCAAGTCAGGCTCTATAGTTATCGCTTTCCTATAGTGCTCTACGGCTTCCGTTACTCTGCCGGCGCGGGTCAAGACCATGCCCATGAAGTTGTGGACGACTTCGGGCTCTTTGCTGAACCTCATAGCGTCCTGGAGTACCTCAAGCGCGCGTTCGTTTTCGCCTGAGTCCGACAGAGCCCCGGCTTTCCAATAGAAGACGGCGGGGTCATTATCGGTGACTCTGAGGGCCTGATGATAAAGGGTCTCGGTGTCGCGCCAGTACTGGGCTTGGGCGTAAGCGCGAACACCTAGCGCAATCAGGATCACAAGGGCGGGCACTGCCAGCCATCTCGAACTGAAGCGCTGTGACAAGTCCGGAACGAGCCAGGCGATGAGCATGAAGAGGCCGATAAGCGGCACGTAGGCATAGCGATCAGCTGTGCCCTGAGTCCCCACTTGGACTAGCCCGATCACCGGCACCAGCGTGACCAGATACCAGAACCAACCGGTAGTTACGTAAGGGCGTTTCCGGCGGCTGACGATCGCGAGAACAGTGATCACAGCAAGGGCCACGGCACATCCCACAGTCACCCACACCGGAAGAGTATCCTTGGGGTGGGGGTACATTAGGCAGAGTTCTGATGGCCAGATCATCTTGCCGATGTAGGTCATACAAGAGACCACAGCGTTCGCCAACCGCTGACCGACGGGGAACTGCTGTAGGCTGCGTGTCATCCCTCCATCGCTCTGGACAATCATCGTAATCCAGCAGGTCAGTGCCGACAAGGCGATCAGCGGAAGCTTGTCGACGTAGGATCGGATGTCTCTGAGATTGGCCTTGCCCAGCGGCCAGATGTCGAGCAAGATCAGAATGAATGGCAGCGTGACGAGCATCGGCTTGGATGCAAGGCCCAGAGCGAACAGCGCGACCACGATGAGATAGCGCCAGACTCCCCCGTGTCGCGCGTAGCCGAAGTAAGCCCCAACTGTGAGCAGCCAGAAAGCCGTGCTCAGGACATTCTTGCGCTCCGCGATCCACGCGACGGACCCCACGTTCAGTGGGTGTACGGCGAAAATTGCCGCCACGAAAGCAGATCGCCAGACTGAGCCCGTGGCGGAAGCAAGTATCAGGAAGATGAGCCACGAGTTCAGGATGTGTATCAGTATGTTGGTGATATGGTGGCCGCCGGGATCCAGACCGAATAGCTCCACATCCACCATATGCGAGATCCAGGTAAGCGGATGCCAGTTGGCGGCGTGAGCGGCTGTGATGGACCAGGCGACGTTGTCCGGCGTTAGCCCGGTCCTGACGTGCGGGTTATCGTAGATGTATATGACGTCATCGAAGTCGTTGATGCCGAAGTTGGCGACGTTGGCGTAGATCGCCACTACTGCGGCCGCAAGAAGCGCGCATATCACCACGTATGTGCGAAGCTTCGTCTGGGTCACTATGGGGCGCTGTGGCTTGTCTAATTGCATCGGCTATTCCTGGTCCGGTCGACTCTCAGCTTCATTCAGACGCTTACGGGTATCCTCCATGCTGGGGTTGATTTCAAGTGCGCATTTCCACTCGGCAACGGCTTCCTCGCGGCGGCCCTGCCAGTAGAGGACCACTCCCAAGCTGTGTACTGCCTCAGCATAGCGCGGATGCAGCTCTATCGCTCTGCGCAGATGCTGCTCCGCCTCATCAAGCTTGTGAAGCCTGGCCAGGGCAACTCCCAGGTTGTTCTCGGTGATGGCGTAGTCCGGCTTGATCTCCAGTGCCAGCCTGTATTGGTCGATGGCCTCAGCGATTAGGCCCTTCTCGGCAAGCAGCCTGCCCATCTTATCGCGGACAACGTGCGGCACACCGCTTACCTTGAGCGCGTCTTCCAGGGATCGAAATGCGGCGCCGGGTCTGCCACCCTTGGCAAGCATGTCTACTCGCATGTAGAACGCCGGCCCATCGCAGCCGCTGATGGCTACGGCGTGATCAAATAACGTGTCGGCGTTCTTCCAGTACCCCGTTTGTTTCCATGCCATCAAGCCAAGCACCAGGAGCACAGCCACGACCGGCAGGGCAAGCCACTTCGCCCTGCGCGGCCCCGCAATGTCGGGTAACAGCCAGGCAATCGCGATGAATGGGCCGATCAACGTTACATACGCGTACCTATCCGCCATGGCTTGGGCGCCGACCTGCACCAGGCCGATCACCGGGATCAGCGTGATCACAAACCACAGCCATCCCACTATCAGATACGGCCGCCGGTTTCTCTGGAAGAATGTGAAGATGGTGATAGCCAGCAGCAGCAGACCACATCCTACCGTCGTCAGCACCGGAAGCGTCGCCTGGGGGTGAGTGTACAACACGCACAGTTCGCTCGGCCAGATCATCTTCCACAGGTACGAAACCGAGGCCACGACTGAGTTTGCTGCTCGTTGCCCGAGCGGCACTGGGTCGAAGCTCAGTATGGCGTTCCCTCGGCTCTGAGCAACAACTGTCGCCCACGAGGACAGCGCCGACATCACGAACAAGGGGATC
>CAZFYZ010000042.1:19875-22810 GCA_964523735.1 uncultured bacterium
AATCCTGTCTAGCGATCGGCCATATATCAAGCAGAATCAGCACTATCGGGAGCGTGACAAGCATCGGCTTTGTCGCAAGGCCAATCGCGAACGTTACCAGAAGAAGCAAATATCGAGCAACCCCGCCCCGACGTACGTATATGAAGTAAGTCCAGATGGTCAGCAGCCAGAACGTAGTGCTGAGAACGTTCTTGCGCTCGGCGATCCAAGCGACTGACTCGACATTTATCGGGTGCACCGCAAACAGCGCCGCCACTAAGGCTGATCGCCAGGTTGAGCCGGTCACAGCCGCCAGAATCAGGAACAGGATCCAGGCGTTGAGTATGTGGATAGCCACGTTTGTGAGGTGATGCATCCCGGGGTCGAGGCCGAAGAGCTGGACATCCAGCATGTGGGACCACCACGTCACAGGGTGCCAGTTGGCGGCGTCAAAGGTAGTCAGGGAGTAGGCGATGTTCTCGAGCGTAAGGCCGCCGCGGACGTGAGAGTTGCGGAAGACATAATCGGGATCATCGAAGTGAGACTGATCGAAGTGCCGGACTTGCGCATAGATCAGAATGATCGCGAGAGCCATGAGCACGCAGAGCAAGACGCGCACGCGCAAGGTCGTGTCATTGCCCTGCAGAAGCGATTCCTTGTTTGGCTGCATTCTCCATCTCGTGGCAGTGGATTTGGTCACGAGCATCCCTCACTCGTAGTATATTGCGTTGCGCAGGTAGCGTCAAGCGAGACTGGCTCGTCGAACGCATGTTACAATAGCTGTGTCCTCATTGGAGAAGGAGACCGGATGCACGAGCTTCCGCGGCTATCGCGCCTCACGATCGAACAGAACACAGTCGACTACTACCGCTCTGCCGGCGGCACGCGGCCTGATCTGCGCGTGGTAGACGTGGATGGGCAGCTTGTGATCGTGAAGGATTTCAGCCGCAGCGACTTCCTGTTTCGCGCGATAGTCGGACCTATACTCATCCGCCGCGAGTACGGCGCTCTCATCAAGCTCCTGGGAGTGCAGGGCATCCCTCGTCTCGTTGGAAAGCTGGACCGGTTCTCCGTGGCCATGGAGCACGTCGCCGGTACAAGTTTGGACAAGATTGACCCAACTAAGTTGGACAACGCGTTCTACAAGCGTCTCCGAGAAGCGGTTGATGCAATGCACGCCCGGGGTGTTGCCCACTGCGACCTCCGCAGCCGCGGCAATGTAATGCTCGGCGATGACGGACAGCCTTACCTGGTCGATTTCGCTGCCTGTGTGTACCGGGGTCTCGGCATCAACCCGTTCACTCGATGGTTGTTCGGCCAGTTCGTGCTTGCCGACCGAAACGCAATACTGCGTATCAAGCGAAGGCTTTCGCCGGACCTATTGAGTGAGGCCGAGAAAGCAGAGCTTGAGGTGCCCCTCCCGTTCGAGCGCCCTGCCAGGTTCGTGGGAGAGAACGTGCGCAAGCTCACACGCCGCCTGCTGACGAACCGCAAGCAAGACTGATTACCTCCGACGAAGCATTCCGGAAATCCACCATTAACTGACGTGTAACGTCGTCGAAACACCCCTCAGCTACAGTACAGGCATTCAGTCGCAGGGTGCCTTTACGGTACGCCAGGAGGGTTTTCGTGAGAAGCAAAACGCTGTTCGTTGTGTCACTGCTGTGTATGTCCATTGCCGGCTTGCAAGCCGATGAGGATCTGTCTGCACCTAGCCTGACAACCAAGGTCGACCTTGGTTACGTCAGCAAGTACATCTGGCGTGGTATTCCACAGACGCCGGGTGCGGCATTCCAGCCATCGCTGACTGTCTTGCACAACAGTGGGCTGAGCGCGAACTTCTGGGCCAGCCGGGATGCCGACGCCGGCGAGTTCAAGGAGCACGACTACACGCTGAACTACGCATGGACGAGGGGCGGAGTCGGCCTCAACGCGGGCGCGATCTACTACGCATTTCCCAACACCTCTTACGCCAGCACGAGTGAGATCTATGCATCCGTCGGCTTCCCGGGAAAGTTCTCGCCGACGGTTTCTGTCAATTGGGATGTGGACGAGGCCCGGGGAATGTACGCTAGCGCGGGCATTGGCTACTGCTGTAAGATCTCTCGTGGTCAGCAGACACCTGCTGTTAACCTCGGCGCGAAGCTGTCATTCTCCACGGCTGGTTACAATCGGTTCTGGTTTGGAGTGGACGAGGCGACAGTAAGCGACTTCTGCTTGAGCGCGAGCATGCCGCTTACTATTGGGAAGGGCAGCCTTACCCCCGCGCTTACGTATGCCACAGTCATCGACAGGACCCTGCGCGATTCGCTTGCCGGCAGTGGCCTCGACGAGGACAATGTGATCGCGTCGCTGACCTACTCCTGCGCGCTGTAGTTACATTAGCACCTTGACAGCCTGCCATTACTGGCGCACAATGAGGATATAAGCGTTTGTGTTGGGAGGCTGTCGGAACTTGATCATGGCAAAGCGCCTGATAGCGTTGATTGCACTGCTGATCTCTGTGGGAGTGCTGCCCTGTGGAGCGTGGATCTATGACGGCGGCCAGGCGCAGCACGCCGGACTGACAGTCCAGGCCAACACCGCTTGCGTCTGGGTGTCAGCGCCTTTCACGGTGGCGGCTGATAGCTATGCAACCAGCTTCGGCGCGGCCCTTGCGCGAGCGATTGGTCCCGCGGATGCCGGCTTCAACGTATATCTGACCACTTCCATGTCGGGTCTGCCGGGTTCGGCGATTGCGAGACTGCCGCAGCCCCTGGTTCCGAAGACCACGCAGTACGTCTACTATGATGGCTCACTCAACGAGCCCGTGCTGCTGCAGGCGGGCACGGTCTATGCCCTCGTGCTGATGCCAACCTCGCCTGACCTGATGGCGAGTATATCTTATGGCGTCAAGCCCGGGACTTACTACGGCTATGGGACCGGCGACAATGGCAAGACGTGGTACAAACTCTCG
>CAZFYZ010000042.1:22820-27569 GCA_964523735.1 uncultured bacterium
CGTGTCGGCGGCTACGCAGTGCCGGAACCGGCATCGATGGCGACTCTGCTGCCAGGTTTCGCCATTCTGGCCGCGTTAAGAAGAAGAGCCCGGCGGTAGACCGGGCTCTGTGATTCCTCGCTTTAGATCCCCAGCTATCTGTTGCCTTCCGCAAGTCCGGCCGAAGTCAGATAGGCGTAACTCTGTTCGACTGCCTCGAGCATATCGGTTTCACAAGCGTCCAGCTCAACGATCACCCATTCGAGCACATCGGGATCGGCGGAGGATATGATCGAGGGCACGTCCATCTTGCCAGAGCCGACTGCTGTGTGAACGTGACTACCTTCGATGAGCAAGCCATCCTTGATATGCAGGAGCGGCATCCTCTGCTTGTAGGCTTTCACTGCCATCATTGGGCTCGACTTGGCGAAGGCGCACCAGTAAGTGTCCAGTTCGCTAAAGAGATCCGGCGCTTCGCTCAGCAGGACATCAAAGACGTACTTGTCGCCGACTTGCGCGAACTCCCACCAATGGTTATGGTAGCCAAGCGTCATACCATATGGCTTGAGCCGATCAGCGTCCTTCTGGAGTTTCGATGCTGCTATCTTGGCGTCATCGAGACCCTTCAGGCTGTCCGGCCCAAACATGGCAATCGCTCGCCTGACCGCAAGCTGGCTGTAGTCGTCGGCGAACTTCCCTATATCCTCTGCACCAGGCAGACCCTGGTGTGTGGAACAGGCCACCAGACCGCAATCTGAGAGCATGTTTGCCAGTTCTCTTGGCTCCGTCCCGTGGAGACCACACAGTTCGACGCCCTTGTAGCCGATCTGCGCGACCGTCTTGAGCACACCTGGAAGGTCCCCGCCGCCTGAGTAGACGTCGCTGCGCAGGCTGTAGAGCTGAAGTGCTATTGGCTTTGCCATTGCTTAACCCTCAAAGTATAATGCCTTGTCCCTATGCGGCTTCTTCATCTAAGCGGGATTACCTTCCGCATCTTGACCAGGGGCTTGTCAAACGGGTAGCATGTCTAGACACTATGCTTGATCGGCGGACTATGAAGCGGATTTTCGTTATTCTTACCTTCCTTATCTTCCTTGTAGGTGGCCAAAGCCAAGCTCAGCGACTGCGGTTCGACTCTTTTGAGCGAGGGCAGATGGAGTACGGCTTCTCAGCCGGCTATGCTGAGAATCACAAGTTCCCCTCCTCCACGAGGGACCGTGTCGCGTTCGATGTCGCCAAGTTTCGTGTAGGCAGATTTGCCTCGTCGAGGACCGAGTACGCGGGTGAGTTGTCCTATGGCGAAGAGGTGACGGGGACAGACAATCACGGTTTGACCTTGGCTGGCACTGTTCGTCACTACTTCTGTCGGCGCGGCAGCACCGCGTTGGCGTGGGACTTCACCATCGGTATGATGCGCTGCGAGCGCCCCATCATCTCGCAGCAGAGCACACGCACAAACTTCACTGAACAGATAGGGCTCGCCCTGCAGTATGGCACGGGTCCCGAGTCCGCGCTGACTGTCGAATACAAGTTCTCCCATACTTCCAATGCTGGGCTGAGGCTTCCCAATCTGGGAGTCAACACAAGTTCAGTCAGTCTGGGGTATTCCTGGTACCCCTGACCCTCACTTTTCCGTCTAACCTTCGTGTGGTAGAATTCATCAGCACGTCTTGGTGATGCGCAGGGGGTCCGATCGGATTGCTCAGGTCAGCAAAAGCTGCATTGCTTGTGGTCGTTGGTTGCCTGCTAGTTGCCGGGGCGGTCACCTGCCATGCCGCCGTCGGCAAAGCTGATATGCTGACTCGGCTGACACAGGGCGGAAAAGCCCGGATCGATACCCGCGCCGTCGATGCTGTAATGGAGAGCCCCGACGAAGCTCGCCAACTGGCGCTGGACCTCATATTCTTCAACTGGGCTTCGCCTCAGAGTGGTCTGCTCCCGGATGTCGATTATCTGGAAGCGATCATCGCCGCGATGGCCAAGGCGCTGAAAGACCCCACGGTGGACTGGGCTGTGAGCTACTTCCGCTCGGGAGAGATCGGCGCGGCAGCTCCCATGCCAAGTTCCGAAGACCCCAGAGTGCAGAGTCTTATCAATCTGAGGACTCAGTTCAAGTCCGCTCTGAACTACAAGGAGTCTGCCCCAACGCGCGCCGTCAATTCGCTTCAGGCTGCAGCAGGGCTCTGTCAGAAGCTGTTCCTCGACATGTCGGAAGCCGTGGTCCTCAAGATGTTGGGCGACCATTATTCCTACGACATGGCTCGCTACCCAGCCGCGGAAGCCTGCTACGAAAGAGCCGCGTGGACACTCTCCAAGGTCTACCGGTCCCGCGCAGCGGCAGCGGTCATCCACGACGACTGGGGCACTCTGAGTGCGCAGACGGGACGCTACACAAACGCAAAGGAGCACTTTGCTGAGGCCGGCCGGCTGTGGGAGCAGCTTGCAAGGCAAGGCCCCAGTAGCTTCAAGTACAGAGACTTGGCAGGCAGGGAGTTCATGAAAGCCGGCGATGCACAGATGGCCGCTGGGGACACAACCGCCGCTCTGGAGCTGATGCGCGGAAAGGGCATCGTCCACCTGCAGAACTGGTCCGTTGCTACGAAGCAGTACGATGAGCTGGTCAGGAATCTCATTAAGGTCGGCGCGCTTCGGCGGACACTGGGTGATGCCGCCGGCTCGCTTGACATGCTCAAACAGGCTCAGAAGTTCGGCGAGCGGCAGGGCGACCCTCTTGTGATGGCGCGCATCTTCCAGGAGTTGGGGAAGACCTACGGTGCACTGAACCAGCGAGCAAACGTCAACGCGGCTGCGAACAAGCGGGCGAAGGTTCTTTCGGATGCCGTTACTACGGGTGAGGCGGCGCTCGTAAAGCTCGCTCGGCAACCTGACGTGGACACCGGAGCTCTGCGGGCGGTGGCGGAGCGGGCCGCGCTGGCAAGCCAGGAACTGGACGACTATGCCAAGGCCGCGGAGCTGTGGAGGAAGGTGGGCGAGGTCTACAAGAAGGCTGGCGCCATCGACGAGCAGTTGCGCTGTATGCGCTCGCTTGGATCTGTGCTGGATGCCCAGAACCTTAGGAGTGAAGCGCTCGACGTGCGCCGAGAGTCGGTAGTGATTGCTCGCCAAGCCAAGATGAACGCGCTCGCGGCGGAGATCGTGCGCGATATCATTCAGGCTTATGTCGCGGCAGGCGATCTTCAGAACGCCTTGGAAGGCTTCACAGAGCTTGCGCCGATCTTCGAGGAGTCAGGCGATATCAGGAGCGCCGCCTGGGTCCTTGAGTCTCGCGCCGAGATGCTGACAAGCCACGGCATTTACGATGCCGCTATATCGGACTTCATGGATGCCCGCGCCAGGTATCTTACACAGGTTGGCGATGCGTGGGCGGCTGGCCGCGTTGCGATCGATCTGGCTGATGCGCAGAAGCTGGCAGAGCGCGACGATGACGCAAAGAACACCTTCGAGACCGCGATCGACGACATCGAGACCAGCTACGGCGCCGAGGTCTTCGGCACGGGAGCCGACGACGAGCGTTCAGCGACGATTGCCTCGCTCTATGAGAAGCTGATCAGGCTACACGTCAAAATGGGCAACATGGACTCAGCCACAGCCGCTGTCAGGAAGCTCAGACGCTACCCCTGGTCGGCTCGAACGCTGGCGTCGATGCGCGCGGACAAGTCTGATGAGAAGTTCGCTGAATGGATGCAATCCGTGGATGTGGCAGCCGGCGACGACTCTGTCGCGTATACCCAGGTTGCCGGCGACAGGATAATGGGTGACGATTGGGCGAGCTTCGCAGAGAGCTGTTGGTGGTTGGAGGAGCAGTTCCCTCGCGAATACGCGGATCTGCCCGTCGATCCACTGATCCTGCTCAAGAGCCGTGAGAGGGTGCCTGATGGGGTAGTGGTCGTGGAGTATATGCCGACCGATGCCTCACTCTATGTCTTCATATGTGGGCGCGACAGGACGATCTGCCGGCAGGTAGCGGCAAAGAAGGGGTCGCTGGACGCGCTGATCAGCCGGTTGCGGCGTACTATCAAGAACTGCGAAGAGAGTCTGGGTGCCGGGGTGCCGATTCCTCCGATGGCCGATTGGCAGGAGGCGTCATTCCTGGAGATCAAGGAGCCACTCACAGCGCTCTACTCGAGCATGATCGTGCCGATCAAGACAAGTCTGGAGAACACAGAGGGCATCGCGTTCGCACTGCCCAACGGGCTATCGGGTGTGCCGATGCACGCTCTGATCTCAGGCGAGCGGGCTTCGGGACCTGAGTTCCTGCTTCACAACTACAACATCAGCTACGTGGCACGGGGTATGCTGGATGATCTGGTCGGTCGAACCAACCGCGCCATTGACCCGTCTAATGACGTTGTGTCGATATTCGCGGACCCGGAGGGAAACCTGCCGGGTGCCGAGAAAGAGGCCACCAAGGTCAAGGCTGCTTATATAGCGAGCAAGTGGTTTGTGGGGCCGGAACGCGCAACGGCGACGAACTTCATCGCGAGCTTCAGAGAAGGCGGGATCATACATATAGCTGCACATCATAGACTTGGCCTGAGCCCGGGCGGTTTTGAGGTCCTGCTCGCTTCAGACCCGACGTCCGACGGCGCAATAGGCGTTCAGGAGCTCTCTGCTTTGCAGAGTCCCGAACTGCAACTTGTTGTACTGTCTGCGTGCGAGACTGTCGGATCCTCCGATCCGATCTCGTCCGGGCCTGCCCGTGCTGCAGAGGTCTTCTCACTTGCCGGAGCCAGATCGGTGCTGGGCGGA
>CAZFYZ010000043.1:0-12626 GCA_964523735.1 uncultured bacterium
GGAAGATGATCTCCTCGAACACTGAGGCTGTGAAGAAGTCAACAAGCCCCCCGAGAAACAGCGGCATGCAGGAGACGCAGTCCTCGGACATCTTGGAGCGCCTCACTTCTATGAATCCGAGCAGCACTCCCACCAGGAAGACGATACTCACGCAGCCCAGAGCCACCCCGGCGCCGTAAGCGATTCGAACCAGTGAGTCGCCTGAGTAGGACAACCCGAGGGTGCGAAGCGAACTGTGGTCGCCGAGCACTATGAAGGCCGCGGTGATTCCGACGGCAGCTCCAAGAGGCAGGCAGGCTAAGGCAGTGCTCAGAACAGTGCGGCTGAAGCTGGGTAGTTCCAGACTCAGCAACTGCTTGCTCAGTTGCCAGTAGAGTCTGTGGGAGAACTCAAGGGCAACCCCTATACAGACCAGATAGGCCGCTAGCTTCGCACAAGCTTCAAAGAGGGTCATGTAGTACTTTCCCGCCAAGAGCCGCGCATCAACCGCAGCGGCCGAAGTTCAGTCACTGAGATTGTTCCACACTCGGTGGGGGGAGAGCCACTTATTTCCGGATACGGGGTCAAGCAAAAGGCGCCCCCTCAGCAAGCGGACGCCTGTATACGCCAATGGATAACTCAGCAGGACTACTATGGTGGAGTCGGCATCCCTCCGGGTCCGCCCGGTCTTTGGGGAGACAACATCCCAGGGCTTGCTCCCGTCGGCCCTTGCGGCCCTCCTTGCGGCGCGGCGGCCGGCATGGGCATAGTGGGAAGTGTTGGCATCTTGGGTTGCTGAGCTTGAGGAGGCGCTTCAGTCGCGACCGGCTGTGGCTTCGGCGATATGAACGGGAACCCGCCAACGTCCTTCGGTCCTTTCTTGACCTTCCTCTGCGCGATCACCTGTGGCAGCTTGTAGACGTTGAACGTCCGAATCCATTCGTCGATAGGGTACTCGCCCTCTGACATCGCCTTAGGAAGCTCACACTTGTACACATTGCCGTCCCTGTCAGCAAAAGCGAACTGGAGGAACGGGAGCCCCTTCTTCTCAATGGCCTTGACAGGTGATTCGAGGGCAAGTTGCTCAAACTTCAGCTTCGTTGAGATCGCAGGTCCTGCCGCAGGCATATTGGTCGCGGGCGGACTAGGCGGTGGAACCTGCATCGATGCGTCTGGCTGCTTGTTCCCACAGCCCGCAATCAGCGCCAGAGCCATTACTGAGATTATCCCTAACGCAGAGCGAATCCGAATTTTGCCCACGAACGTTCCTCCACGGATGCTGTCACGCATAGTCGCCGGTCAAGAACAGCCCCGGCACTGCAGTTCCCATTATACTCCCATTGTGTAGCCAAGACAACGACAACGGTACCTCGCAGGGCTGGCGCCCTCTCTTGCACAGACGCATCTCAACCAGCGGAAGTTCCAGCCTGTCCGAATCCCCTACCGCTCCCACGAGTGAGGCTGGCGGACGTTACTCTTCTTGCTGCCCGAGGCCTTCTCCAGGTCCAGAGTTCCCGCCACGGTCACCGATCCACGGTTCATACTGACGGAGTCTACCAGCGCTCCAATATCCAGATCATTCACATCGAAGACAGGGTTCACCTTTCGCTCGACATAGTCTCTGACGAACCTCGGCGTGGGCAGACCGGCGACATCGAGCTCTTTGAGATTCAGCGCCAGCCTGCGACGCTGAAGTATATCAACACCCGCGTCAACAACCACATTCACCCTGGCGATCGACACGCCTGGCTTTGCCGTCACCCTGGCAAAGCCATCCAGGAACTCGAGCCTGAAGTCAGGCGCGTCCGGATACATCTTCGTCAGATAGCGCGCGAGCTCAACCTCTGAAAGCGTGGCGCTGTAAGTAGTGCCGCCACACTTCTTGATTTGCTCGGTGCTGACATCCACTTCCAGGTTTTGCACGTTCACATTCAGCCGCTGAACGACTATACCCTGTGGCGTCTTCACATCAAGTCCTGTTATCTCGATGCCTCTAAGCTTGCCGCTGACCAGAGCCATCGTGGGGCCGGTGATCTTCACGCTGTAGGACTTCGCCGGACCGAGTTTCTGCTCCATCCCCTTTGCTATGCCCTTCTCGATCTTGTGCCGGATCCCGCCGCCACAGCCTGAGAGAACGCAGGCAAACAGCAGACAGCAGACAATGAACACTGATTTCCATCGAGCCGATACCCTGCCTGTGTCTCCAATGCGCATGTTACTGGCCTCTTGCCGTGCTGTACACTGTTCGCTGTTCACTGTAAACGCTCCCTTCGGTGAACCTCTGTCTATTTCGACGCGTTTATGCTATTATACATTGCGATAGTTGACCTTCCAACAAGGTGGCCCAGACTTACACGACATGAGCGTTTTCTCCAGGATTTTCAGCAGGTTCTCCCGCGGCATCGGAATTGACCTTGGCACAGCTAATACTCTGGTGCACGTGCGTGGCCGCGGCATATTGCTCCGCGAGCCAAGCGTCATCGCACTCGACACCGCCTCGAGAAAGGTGCTGGCCGTGGGCGAGGAGGCCAAGCGCATGCTCGGCCGCACTCCCGGCACGATCGTGGCCATCCGCCCCCTCAAGGACGGGGTCATTGCCGACTTCGACCAGACTGAACAGATGCTGCGCGGCTTCATACGCAAGGTTCACAGACGCAACGGGATGAGACCCGTTACCGTTGTTGTCGGCATTCCTTCCGGCGTTACAGAGGTCGAGTGGAGGGCGGTGAAAGAGGCCGCGATGAAAGCCGGCGCCTCGGAGGCATACACGCTGGAGGAGCCATTCGCTGCAGCTATAGGCGCCGGACTCCCAGTCAGTGAGCCCACCGGCAGCATGATTGTTGACATCGGTGGTGGTACCAGCGAAGTCGCAGTAATATCCCTCGGCGGCATAGTGACCAGTCGATCGATCCGGGTGGCCGGCGATGAGATCGACGAGGCTATTGTCGCTTACATCCGCAAAGCCTACAACCTCCTCATTGGCGACCGCACCGCCGAAGAAGTCAAGATCGAGATAGGCTCCGCCTATAAGCTCGAGGAAGAGATGACCATGGAAGTTCGCGGGCGAGACCTGATATCGGGTCTTCCCAGGAGTGCGGTCATCTCCAGCGAGGAAATGAGGGAGGCTATAAGCGACCCTGTCATGGAGATCGTTGAGGCCGTCAAGCTCACCCTCGAAACGACCCCTCCCGAGCTTGCTGCTGATGTGATGGAGCGTGGAATTGTTCTTGCCGGAGGCGGAGCTCTTCTTCGAGGTTTGGATCGGCTCATCAACGTGGAAACCGGAATGCCGGTTCATATAGCGCCGGATCCGCTAAGCTGTGTGGTCGTAGGCACGGCAAAGGCGCTTGAGGAATCCGAGAGCAACCCAGCGCTCAAGAAGGTGCTGCTCGGCGCCACAGTGCGCACAACAGCGCGTGTTGGCTAGCCATGGGGCCCACGCGTAACAAACTGGCATTCACTATGGCTGCTCTGCTCATTGCGGGCACGCTTATCGGCTATGCGCACAATCGGGCACTTGATCACGGCAGGCCGTTTGTCATCCGCGAGGCCGTTCGCCTCATTCTTTCCCCCGTCAACTCTGGCTGCCACCGCGTTCTCGCACTGGGCGAATGGATAGTTCGTGTGGCCAGGCCGAGAAGCATGGTCCTCCGCGAGAACGCCGCGCTGCGCCGGGAAGTGAAGAGGCTGACTCAGGAGAATGCCGCCTTGGCGGATGCTGCGGAGGAGAACCTCCAACTCAAGCAAGCTCTGGCACTCAAGCGCAATCTCCCCCTCAAGACGATATCCGCGCAGATCATAGGTCGGCAAGCGAGCAGTTGGTTCGACACTGCCACTATCGATCGAGGCCGGCGTCATGGGGTTCGCAAGGGGGCGGCAGTGGTGGACTTTCGGGGGTTGGTGGGGCAGGTCGTCGATACGGATGCCTTCACCTCGCAGATAGTGGCTCTGACCGATGATGACAGCCGCGTGGGAGCGATGGTGAGGCGATCTCGCTGCTCGGGCATCCTGTATGGCCAGGGTCAGGACTACCTCGTCCTGACGTATCTACCGAAGGACGCTGACGTGAAGGAGGACGACATCGTCGTATCCTCTGGGATCGGCCGTGTGATCCCCAAGGGCTTTGTGATAGGCCGCGTGGTCAAAGTCGTCCGCAGTTCAGTGGCGCAGAACACCACTGTCATCGTCCGGCCCAGCGTTCGTTGGGATCGGGTCGAGTATGTGTCAGTTGTTACGACTGGGGCGGCGACTGATCCCTCAGTGGAGGCCGCCCCGTGAGAGCCTACTTCTGGCCAACCATTGCGCTGCTGGTGGCGGCTGGCCTGCAAGCCAACTTTCCGGTAATACTGACGGTGTTTGGGGTCAAGCCGGATCTTATCCTGGTGGTGCTGATTGCCTGTTCGCTTGCCGCGGATCCGGTCTTTGGTGCGGGTCTGGGGTTTGTTGCCGGTCTCATCCACGGTTCGGCTGCCGGGCTGAGTATGGGCGGTTTCATCGTGACGCGCACCATAACCGGTTTCCTTGCTGGGTTTGCCACGACCCGCCTGTTCAGCGAGAATCCAGTCGTGCCAATGCTTTCGGCGATCTGGCTGACAGCGGTCTGCGAAGGGATGTTTCTGCTCACAAACCCGCGTTTTCCGTTCATCATCGCCGCTCGGATCGTCTTCCTCGAGTGCCTCTACAACGCTTTCCTGACCCTGATCCTCTACTGGCTTCTTCGCTCGCTCGAGAGCCGCCGCAAGATCAAGCTCGTGAACGCGCGGATCTAGAACTGCAGTTCTCCTCCTCTATCTTCTGACGTCCAACCTCTAGTGTCCGTATCCCTGGTACGCGAATTGCTATCACACATCGCGATCGCAATGTACGGGTCAAGGCGCAAGGTTCCTACACCGAACCTCCGACCTCTGACCTAAGTCTAGGGGACCGCCTATGGCGTCTGATCTCTTCTCGGATATCACGTCGAATGTGCTCGCCAAGACGCTCGATGCGTCTGCCGCGCGCCAGAAGACGATAGCTAACAACATCGCGAACGTCGAGACTCCCGGCTACAAGCGGGCCTACGTCGCCTTCGAAGACGAGCTTAGAAGCGTTATGGAGGAAAGCTCACGCCACGGCGTGCGAGCAGGCCTGAAGAAACTGACGCCGATTCGCAGGACCGACCTTGTCAGCCCGTCCGGACCCAACGGGAACAACGTGAACATCGACGCGGAGATCGCGGACCTGGCAAAGACTGCTCTGAAGCAGAAGGCCGCGACGGTCCTGCTCGAGGGGAAGATCTCGATGCTCCGCGCGGCAATAACGGAGGGTAAGCGCTAGTATGGGTAGTTTCTCCTCATTTGACATCAGCGCATCGGGGATATATGCCCAGCGCACGCGCCTGGATGTGATCGCCAACAACGTGGCCAACGCCGAGACGACTCGAACGGCGGAGGGCGGCCCTTACCGGCGACAGTCTGTGAGCTTCAGGGCGGTCTATGAAGACTCCGTCGGCAACCAGCCGGCGATAGCGGGTGTCAAGGTGGATGGCATCAATCAGGCGTCCGCGACTGATAGCCGCACGGTCTTCGACCCGGGCCATCCCGATGCTGACAGGAACGGTTACGTAAGAATGCCCAACGTGAATGTGGTGGAAGAGATGGTCGATATGATCTCGGCAACAAGAGCCTACGAGGCAAACGTGACAGCGCTAAACGCGACAAAGTCCATGATCGCCAGCGCCATCGAGATCGGAAGAGGCTAGTACAGCCTAATCCCTCTCCGCGCAGGAGAGGGCTGGGGTGAAGTCAGGAGAATGACGTGGCTATAGACGCAATCACCCGGCTCAGGCCGGTTACGGCTCTTAACGACGCAACCCGAGTCGACTCCTCGTCCGAGTCGCAAGCGCCCGGCGTCTCTTTCAAAGGGATGCTCAAGGACGCGGTCGGCGACGTCAACAAGCTGCAGCATGAGAGCGATAAGCTTGCCGTGGGTTTGGCCTCGGGAGACGTTGAGGACGTCCACCGCTCGATGATCGCGATGCAGAAAGCCAAGCTCGCGCTCGACCTGACTATCCAGGTCCGCAACAAGGTCATCGAAGCGTACCAAGAGATTATGAGGATGCAAGTATAGGGATTGGGATATAGGAGTTGGGGGTTGGGGCCGCGTGTCCCTTCACCTGACACCCAACACCTGACAACGGAGTATCTATGGACCAACTATCCAAAATAGGCCCGTTTGCCGCACTCAGCAGATTGTGGGATGAGCTGACTCCTGCCCAGCGGGTGGTGGTAATGGCGTTTGGCGCAGTGTCGGCGGTGTCGGTAATCCTGATAAGTATGACGCTGTCCAAGCCGCGGATGGCAGTGCTATACTCCCGGCTTGCCTCGGAAGACGCCGGCGCAATCGCGCAGAAGCTCAGCGAGCAGAAGGTTCCCTACAAGATATCTGCCGACGGTACCACGATCGAGGTGCCGGCGAACAAAGTTGACGATATGCGGCTTCAACTCGCGACCGCGGGGCTGCCGCAAGGGGGCAATGTTGGACTGGAGATCTTTGACAAGTCCAACTTTGGCATGACGGAGTTCACTGAGCGGCTCAACTACCAGCGGGCGCTCCAGGGCGAGCTGAAGCGTACCATAGGGCAACTTGCCCCGGTGACCGATGCGCGAGTGCACATCGCGATGCCGGAACAGAAGCTCTACGAGAGTGAGCAGGAGCCGGTGACAGCCTCGGTCGTGCTCAAGCTCAAGCGTGGAATGCCCTTGAGTGACGAGCAGGTTGGCGGAATCGTGCATTTGGTCGCTTCTGCCGTCGAGGGCCTGAAGCCATCGAACGTGACGGTTGTTGATACTGACGGTACGGTGTTGTCTGAGGCGGCTGCCGGAGGCTCCGGCGGGCAGCTTCTGAATGCCAACCAGTCCAAGCTCAAAAGGCAGTATGAGTCTGAGCTCTCACAGAATCTGCAGAGCATGCTGACGCGGATAGTCGGGCAGGACAAGGCCGTGGTCCGGGTAAGCGCGGACATGAGCTTTGATCACAAGCAGACTACATCCGAAAGCTATGAGCCTGCGGGGGCGCCTGCCGGCGCTACAGGCACTGCTCAGGGCCCTGCAGGCGTGATGCTCGCACAGGAAACCAAGAGCGAGACCTACAACGGCTCCGTCCTGCCACCTGGTGGCGTGCCTCCCATGCGCGGAGGTGCATCAGTAACATCCAGAACGAGTTCCTCCGACAACTACACCCGCACTGAGTCTACCACCCAGTACCAAGTCACGAAGAAGACCGAAGAAGTCGTCAGTGCCCCTGGGCAGGTGGAGAGGCTGTCCGTTGCCGTGCTGGTTGATGAGAAGATCGAGCCGGGCAAAGTCCCGGCTATCGAGCAGGCCGTTATCGCCGCCGCAGGCATCGACAAGGCCAGGGGTGACCAAGTGACGGTCCAGCGGCTCGCGTTCGACACGGCTGGAGAGAAGAAGGAAGCTGAGGCGATGGCTAAGGAGTCCCGTTCGGCTATGATCGGCTCGATCGCCAAGAACGCTGGCGCTGCCGTCCTACTTCTTGTCTTCCTGTTTGCACTGAGAACTATCGTCAAGCAAATACGTGTGCAGGCCCCCTCCATGATGCCCTTGCGGCAGGAAGCCTACGCCATACCCGAGGGATTTGGCGCCCCGCCTACAACTCCAGTGAGGCAGCAGCCTGAGCCATTTCCTGAGCAGATGGTGATGACGTCTCAGGACAACCTGCCGCTCGAGGTTTCACAGTCACGGCCGGAGGACTTGGCACGCCTGGTTCGCTCGTGGATGTCAGAACAGTGAGACCCCTATGTACAAAGCTAATCTAACAGGGCTTGAGAAGGCCTCGATCCTGGTACTGTCCCTCGACCGTGAGCAGTCGTCAGCAGTCCTTGATCGACTGACGGATGAGGAGCGCGTGGTGATCGGCGCACAGATAATGAGGTTGCGCACGATCGATGACGGCACCCGGGAACATGTGCTTGCCGAGACCGGCAGGGCGATCGGATCGATGACTGCTGTCGTTAGGCAACCGTCCAGCCAGACACGGCCAGGCTTGCTTAGGAACCTGCTTGGGTCGCTCACTGGTTTGCTTCCGTCCGCTTCCACGTCGCCTCAACCGGAGTCTAGCCGCATCAGTTCGCCTGAGGACTTGTTAAAGATTAGCCCAGATAACTTGTGCAAAGCTATATCTGACTCCGATCCCCTCGACCTTGCCCTCGTCGTCAGCATGGCGAGCGATAGCCTTCAGGATCACATTCTGAATGCGCTCTCCGCGCCGCTACGTGGGGAAGTGCTGGAGCGCTTTTCCTCTCTCACCAACACTAAGATTGCTGAGATAGAATCGGCGCAGCAGAGGATCGTTCGGGCCGCTACCGCTCCGACCCCGAACCTGGGAACTCAGACTTCTCTCAAGGGGGTCGGCCGTTGATCAAGGTCATCAAGAGTGTCGGCAGCATTCCGGCGGTGGCAGAGTCAAAGTCTGTAGAAGTTAGGCCGATCAGATTGGACCTCCTACAGATGTCGCGAGGCGGTGGACGGTTCGACCTTGACGATCCGGATAGCCCCGAAGCGTTGGCGCGTGCTAGAGCCGAGGAGATCGTTCGTGCGGCTGAGCGAGAGGCTGAAGCGATTCGCCAACGGGCCTACGACGAGGGTCTGCGGAACAAGGCAGCCAGCTGCGCCCGTGCTTTGGACGAACTGGTGGATCGGCTGGAGTCTGAGACCGCTTCCGCCGTTGCCAGACGTGATGCTTTGGCGAGGGAGATGGAGCCTCAGGCGCTAAAGCTGTGCATCGAGGCAGTCGAAAAGATATTGAGGCATGAAATCCGCACTGACCGCCGCGTGGTGGAGCGCACAGTCCAAGCCTGCCTTAGACGGGTCAAAGACAGCGCGCAAGTGAGCGTCCGTGTCAGTCCACAGGAGATGGACCACGTTCGCGCGGTGCGGGAGGAGCTCTTGGCCGTCGCCGAAGGAGTCAGCTCGGTCGAGATTGTCGAAGATCGGCGCATCGAGCCTGGTGGTTGCGTGGTCGAAACGGATTCCGGCCACCTCGACGCGCGGATAGAAACGCAGCTCAGTACGCTGCGGGACAAGCTTACGGAGACACTCGAGAATGACTGCGGCGGGGACGACGCTGGATCTGAACAAATACTCTGAGGCGATTGCGAAGACCGACACTATTCGCGTCAACGGTCGTGTTGCGCAGGTGATCGGCGTGCTAGTCGAGTCCGATGGTCCGTCCTGCGGGATCGGCGAGATGTGCGACATCTACTGCGCCGATTCCGACAACCCGGTACCCGCAGAGGTCGTCGGCTTCCGCAAGTCCCGAACGCTCCTGATGCCGCTCGGTCCCGTTCGCGATATCCGCCCAGGCAGTGTGGTTGTTGCTTCGGGCTCTTCACTCAAGGTGAGTGTAGGGCCAAGTCTGCTTGGCAGAGTGCTCGATGGTATGGGCCGCCCGTTGGATGGCAAAGGCCCGATCGCCACAGAAGCCCAAATCCGCGCTTCGGCCGACCCACCGCATCCACTTCGCCGCCGCCGCATCAACGAGCCCTTGTCGTTCGGCGTTCGGACTCTCGACGGGCTGCTGACGGCAGGCAAAGGGCAGCGGCTTGGAGTCTTCGCTGGAAGTGGCGTCGGCAAGAGCACGCTGATGGGCATGATCGCCCGGAATACATCCGCGGATGTCAATGTGATCAGCCTCGTCGGCGAGCGCGGTCGTGAAGTAAGAGACTTCCTGGAGAAGGACCTGGGCGAGGACGGCTTGGCGAGATCGGTCGTTGTGGTAGCTACCTCCGACCAGGTTCCGATCGTCCGCCTCAGGGCCGCTCAGGTCGCTACGGGCATAGCCGAGTACTTCCGTGACCTAGGCAACGACGTGCTGCTGATGATGGATTCCGTCACCCGCGTTGCCTGGGCCCAACGCGAGATTGGGTTGGCGTCCGGTGAGCCGCCAACAACTCGCGGCTATACTCCGTCTGTCTTCGCGATCCTTCCCCAGCTTCTCGAGCGCGCCGGAACGGCTGACAGGGGCTCGATTACCGGGCTCTACACGGTGCTGGTGGAGGGTGACGACATGAACGAGCCCGTCGCAGATACAGTCCGAGGCATCCTCGATGGCCACATCGTTCTCAGCAGGGACCTGGCCGCCCGCAATCATTACCCGGCGATCGACGTGTTGTCGAGTGTAAGCCGGTTGATGCCCGATGTCACCGACCGCGACCATCGCCAGCGCGCAGGTAAGCTGCGAGACGTTCTTGCTACTTACAGGGCCAGCGAAGACCTGATCAACATCGGCGCATATGCGCATGGCAGCAACGCCGGGATCGACTACGCCCTCAGCAAAATCGATGATGTCAATGCGTTCCTGAAGCAGTCGGTGGAGGAGAGCAACGATCTCGCGGCCACGCGAGCTGCGCTGGCAAGACTCTTCCCGGCAGAGGTCGATGAGATACTGTAGGCGGCGTCTCCGACGCCGATGGGTTCGGCACGAGGATTCGTTGTAGTCGGCGTCTCCGACGCCCTGTAAAGTAATACTATGAAGAAGTTTAAGTTCAAACTCCAGGCAGTTTTGGATCAGCGGCAATCGATCGAGGATCGGCTTCTTGAAGAACTGGCCGAGACAAGGCGCGAGGAGGTCCGAGAGGCCGCCCGCCTGAACGTGCTCCGCGATGAGCTTGGCCGGGCGCGGGCTCTGATCATTGAGGGGCTGACGCACAACGCGCCGGCTGATGAGATGGCGCGTCGCGACGAGTACGCCAAGACAAAGCGGGATGATGTGCGGGTTCAGGAACTCACTCTGGAGGCTGTCCAGGCCCGAGTCGAGGCAAAGCGCGTCGAGGTCGTCGAGGCGATGAAAGAGCGCAAGGTGATGGAGACCCTGCGCGACAAGCAGGAGTCGGCCTATCTGCTTGCGTGTGCCCGGGCCGAGCAGAACGAGCTTGATGCGATGGCTTCGCTGAGATACGCGAGAGGAATGTAGAGATGCTTGAGAGCGTGACATCAGTGATCGCCAGAATCGACGAGATTAAGTCTCACTTCCGCACAGCGAGGGTGAGCGGTGAGGTGACCATAGCTCCGCATCCGGTTGGAGGACCCATCAGTTCGTCCAAGTCGGTCCAGCCGTTCTTCCCAGAGTATCTCCTGAAGCAGGTGAAGACAGCGACTAAGGGCACGGTAGAATCCGCTTCCGGCTATGACAGTATGATCGAGTCTTCCGCCGCCAAATATGGCCTCGACCCAGCGCTGCTCAAGGGCTTGATCCAAGCCGAGAGCGGCTTTAACCCAAGTGCAGTCTCCCGCTCAGGAGCCAAAGGTCTTGCGCAGTTGATGCCCCGCACCGCTGCTGGTCTGGGAGTCAGCGATCCACTCGATCCCGCTCAAAGCATCGATGGTGGCGCGAGGTATCTCAAAGCCCAGATGGACCGCTTCGGAGGCGATGAATCCCTCGCCTTGGCCGCCTACAATGCCGGCCCAAATGCAGTCGTGAAGTACGGCGGCATCCCGCCCTACACGGAGACCCAGAACTACGTCAACAAAGTCCTGTCCTACAAGCAGGACTATCAATCTCGCTAGTCCGGCTCGAACTTCGAACCTCGGACTTCGAACTTCTACACGAAGGGAGGTGAATGAAAATGATAGATGCTGCAATAGTGCAGATGGCTCCGGAAACGGTCCCAGCGGGTGCAATTGCACGCGCCGGGGGCAAGGAAGCATCCGGCGAGTCGTTGTTCAGCGAACTGCTGGGAGCGGCCTCTCTGAGGATCGAATCCGGCGCCACAGATCAACCCAAGACGGACCAACAGGGCGTGAGCGATGTGTTCTCGCTTCTGTTGGCGACCAGGACTGACGCGGCCTCGGCTATCGCTACTCTGATCGGTCAACCGGTTCAGACCGCTAGCCAGCCGGAACTCACGTTCGCTGCTGTCGATGCGGCCACTCCAGTGATGGATCCTGCAACGGGATCAGTGCGAGCGTGGGTGGCTCCAGAGATCGTGACCCAGGAAGGGTCTTTGGCTCTGGCCGGAGCCTATGTGATGCCGGAATCGACTGATCAGGTCCAGAAAGCCGCGGCAGAAACGCCTCAGGTGGGGCAAACATCCCCATTGGGGCGCAACGCCACGGCAGTGACAGCGGAGCAGTTGGTCTCCGACCTCGATCCCCAAGCTGGCCCGTTGGAGGAGGCGCCAGCTAGGATGATCGCCGCAAAAGAGCAGGTGCAGACGCAGCCGAGTTTGCCTGATCAGCAGGCGCCGGTTGTCTCTGGTGTGCCAGAACCTGCCGAATTCCTGGACAAACCTGCCACGCATGCGAGCGCGGGGTCCAGACCGGCGGCGGAAGCTCCGGCGATGGCCCAGCCGCAGGCACAGGGGCCTCGCCCAATACAAGCAGATGCTCCTGTCAAGACGGATACAGTGCTTGTTGCTAAGGTCGAATCCGGCGAAGTCGTCGCAGCCACTGATTCCAGTGACTCGACATCGACTGATGCCGGCGCACGCAAGGACAGCGGCGACCAGTTCGATCTTGCGGGGCTGCTCAACCGAACGGATCAATCGCATCGGTCTTCTACCGGAGCGGCCTCTCGCGTTGAGCATGCAGCGACTCCGACGGCCAACATCGATCGGCGAATTATCGATCAGGTCGTGCGAGCCGTGACGC
>CAZFYZ010000043.1:12636-27221 GCA_964523735.1 uncultured bacterium
GATCCAGATGACGCAGGATGCGTCCGGAGTGACCTCGCAGATCCAGACCTCGAGAGATCAGGTTCGCGGTCTGCTGCAGGCCCACCTGCCGGCGCTAATGGACGCGCTTTCGGAGGCAGGCGTCAAGCTCAATTCCGTTCAGGTGACATCCAGTCCATCGTTCAACACGCTGATGCAGAACTCCGCACAGGAGAGCGGATATCAGCACCAGCAGGGCAATGCTTCCCATCGCCGCTATCCCGGCGCTGACGGTGCAATGACCATGACTATCGACCCGGCCGCAATGGCCGTGTCATCGCATGATGCCGCGAGCTACAGCTGGCTCGCCTAGACCGCAGCAGCGGCTCTCCGCAGCCGCCTGATAGGAGGTGACAACACAACATGCCAGTGAATGGAGTGACGAACACAAGCTCCACCGGCACGACGACCGCGTCAGCGTCGCAGAACAACGGTATGGACAAGGATGCTTTCCTGAGGCTGCTCGTAACCGAGTTGCAGAACCAGGATCCGCTAAATCCGATGAACGAAAAGGACTCCATCGCTCAGCTGGCGCAGTTCTCCGCGCTTGAGCAGATGCAGCAGGTAAACCAGGGGCAGAAGGCCCTTCAGGCGCTCATGATGATCGGTACCAACGTTGACTACGTCAGCGGTGAGAGCGTGCTCTCTGGCAAGGTCACGAGCGTGACTAGCCAGAGTGGCAAGGTCTATGTCAACGTCGATGGCGCCAGCATCGAAGTCGACAAGGTCGTCAACGTCTATTGATGGCCGTCGTCCAGGCACGCAAATTGCTGTAGAGGACACGGACTACTACGAAAGGAGCTTGCATTGTCTCCAGTTCGAATCAACTCGATACCGATAGGCAGCGCGAACGTCGAACGCGGACGAACTGCCCAGGGGCCTGCCGCAACCGGCAAGTCATTCGGCGACACGCTGCAGGCTCAATTGCTTGAGCAGGGAGTCAAGCTCTCCGGACATGCGCAGAAGCGCCTCGCGGAGAGAGACGTCCGGCTCAGTCAGGATGACACAGCCCGCCTCAGCGCTGCGGTCGATAGGGCGCAGCAGAAGGGCGCTGATAAGTCGCTTGTCCTGATGGACGACCTGGCGCTTGTAGTGAGCGCAAGGAATCGAGTCATTATCACTGCTCTCGACTCGGCATCTGCCAAGGAGGGAGTCTTCACCGGCATAGACAGCGCGGTGATCGCCTAGTAACTGTTGCACTGGACCTCTACGGGGGAAGTGCAGGGCCGTGGACTGATAGAAGCGGCCCAAATAACCCGGCGGGCAGGAAGCTCGCTCAGAACTCACGGTGTCCGCAGCCGGCAAGAGGCCGGCGACGTGTAGAGCGGAGATTACCGGGAGGTCAACCTTAAGATGATCAAAGCAATGTTCAGCGGTATCTCGGGCATGTTGGCTTTCAAGTCAAGCCTCGATGTCATAGGTAACAACATAGCAAACGTGAACACGACCGCGTTCAAGTCCGGCCGTGCGACTTTCAAAGAGACTCTGTCTCAGACCATCAAGGGCGCGTCGGCTCCGTCAGGTGGAACCGGTGGAACCAACGCCTCGCAGGTTGGACTGGGAGTTGTCATAGGATCTGTCGACAACGACCAGACCCAGGGCTCGATGATGGCCACCGGCCGCACGACGGATCTTGCCGTCGAAGGTAACGGGTTCTTCGCACTCGGCAATGGCAGTCAGGTCATGTATACTCGCGACGGCAGCCTTGCTCTCGACGCCGAGAATAACCTGGTCAATGCCTCCACGGGCATGAAGGTCCTTGGTTGGACCGCTGATATGGCGACCGGCAGCATCGACACGACCGTGCCGATCGTCGCTAGTTCAAGTATCAACATACCAGTCGGCGGCATGTCCATGGCACGTGCCACCAGCAAGATCGGTCTGACAGGCAATCTGGATGGCTCCGCCGCGATAGGCGATGCGCACGAGATCAGGTTCTCGGTGTACGATTCGCTTGGCGTAAGACACGAGGTACAGGTGAACCTGACTAAGGCCGCCAACCAGGTCGCTGCTCCGAACTATGCAACATGGAACTACTCGGTCGTTTGCCCCGACGTTGGCGCGGCGGCTGTGACATCAGGCCAGCTTACGTTCGATGGTCAGGGCTTCAGCCGCGTTGCAGGCATACCGATCTCGTTGACCTTCTCGACACCCAACGGCTCGATTCAGCCGTTGACTGCCACTATAGACACGTCCGCTCTAACCCAGATCGGCGGCGAGAGCGACGCGGACATGGCCTACAACGACGGTCTGCCGCGTGGAACGATCGAATCGTTTACCATCGACCGCAAAGGGACAGTGTTCGGCTCGTTCACAAACGGCGCAACGCGGCCTCTGGGGCAGGTCGCTCTTGCCCAGTTCAACAACCCGGGCGGTCTCATGAAGTCCGGTAACAACTTAGTAACCGAGAGTCCGAACTCCGGATCGGCCAGGCTGAGCCTGCCGGGCGAGGGAGGACTCGGGCTTCTCACCTCCGGATACCTCGAGGGCTCGAATGTTGACCTTGCCAACGAGTTCGCGAGCATGATTGTTGCTCAGCGCGGATTCCAGGCCAGTTCCAGAATCATCTCAGTTTCGGACGAGGTCCTGCAAGAGCTCGTCTCACTGAAAAGATAGGTGACAGGTGCCGGGTGTTAGGTGTTGGGGGAGAACCACCCCAACACCTGACACCCAACCCCCGACACCCGAGGCATTTATGATCAAACTGACTCTATACAACGATGCGGACATAATCGTGAACGCCGACCTGATCGAGACCGTCGAGCGAACGCCCGACACGCTGGTCTCATTGACCACCGGCAAGAAGCTGATGGTCAGGGAATCGGTCGAGGACGTCATCAGCAAAGTGATCGCCTACCGGAGGCTGATCTCCAGGAGCCATCGGCTCTTCGGGCCCAGAGGACAGGGAGCTTTGAAGGTCGAGGCAAGGAGTTTCGAGACATGGACCTAGCGACTGTTCTTGGTCTCTGTCTGGCCTGGGGCGCACTGCTGGTGAGTCTTGGGCTCGAAGGAGGCAGCCTTAAAGACTTGTTTAACCTACCTGCCCTGGTGCTGGTGGTTTTTGGCACATTTGGCGCATCAGTGGTCGGATCGACCATGAAGACGATAGCCACTCTGCCTATGGTCCTGCGAAAAGCGGTGACTCACGAGGAGCTTGATCCGGCTGAACTCATCAGGATCATGGTCCAGTTTGCGCGCAAGGCTCGAATGGAAGGCGTCCTCTCGCTTGAGGAAGCAGCCGCGGAACTGGACAATAAGTTCCTTCGCAAAGGGGTCGAATTGGTTGTCGACGGCACTCCGAGTGTGATGGTCCGCGAGATTCTCGAAACGGAGATCGTTGCGATGCAGGAGCGGCACAAGATCGGTGAGTCATTCTTCACCACGATGGGCGGCTTCGCACCAACCTTAGGTATCATTGGGACCGTAATGGGCTTGATCAGCATGCTCGCCAAGCTAAACGAGCCCGGCAGGATGGGCCATGCGATAGCGGCGGCATTCACTGCCACGCTCTATGGTGTGGCTCTCGCCAATCTGGCATTCCTGCCGCTTTCTGGCAAGCTCAAGGCCAAGACGTCCGCGGAAGTTGTAGCCTGCGAGATGATCATCGAGGGCATACTCTCGATCCAGGCAGGCGACAACCCCCGGATCGTGGAGACCAGAATGAGCGCCTATCTGCCGCCGAGTATGCGCAAGCAGGCCGCTCCTCAGGTCCTGGCAGGTGGAGTCAACAGGGACGCCAAGGCGGCATGAGACGCAAGCACGATGAAGTATCGCACGGGGGCGGGGGTCTAGAGCGTTGGTTGTTGACCTATGCGGACATGATCACGCTGCTGATGGCCTTCTTCATAATGATGTATTCGATGTCTGTACTGAACACGGCCAAGTTCAGGCAGGCCGCGATCTCGATAAGAAGCGGTTTCGGCGGCGAGGTTCGCGGCCAGGGAAAGTCGGTCCTGAATGCCAGCGGGGTGTTCGCCCCGCGTCCATCACCCATCGAGGGGGACACGGCCGGTGTATCTTGGAAAGTGCTCAGGCCATTTGTGACCAACATCGAGAACGACAGGACGAGCAATGTCCAGATCGGCGAAGACAAGCGCGGAATCGTGATCACGATGAGCAGTGACAAGCTTCTATTCGAACCGGGCAGCGCCGACATAAAACCAGGCGCGCGGCCGATGCTGGACAAGATCGCCGGCCTGCTCGCCAAAACGGGCAACCCGGTGCGGATCGAGGGGCATACGTGCGATCTGTTCCCTCGCCGAGAGGAATACGCGACGAACTGGGAGCTTTCAACGGCCCGTGCCACGGAAGTGCTCAGGTATATGGTGGAGACGCGGGGACTTGAGGCCTCTCGATTCTCGGCAGCCGGTTACGGCAGCGTGAGGCCCAGGACCGCCAACGATACCGAGGCCCACCGGGTCCTGAACAGACGAGTCGAGGTCGTCATACTGCGCCCGGAGACGGCCGCGCTGGAAGCAGAGCCGTTAGACTCGCCGAGAAGGATCAGCGACCCATCGCTGAATGTAATACAAAGGAGAATAGACTGATGGTGTTTGGCACAGCGGGTAAGCTGCCGATCAGGCTCATCGCCTTAGTGCTGATGGTGCTGCTGGTTGCGGGCGTTGGTGTCTTCGCTCTCAATGGCAAGGGCCACAAGAAGAGCGCAGCCCACCAAGAGAAGAAGCCGACGGCCACGATGGCACTTGGAGAGTTCGTCGTGAACCTGGCGGATACTGGGGAGATCAGATACCTCAAGACCGACGTGGTCTTGGCAATCGCTGGCGAGGCCGGCGGCGGTGGTCATGGCGAGAGCGCTCCAGACCCTGCTGTCCGCGACGCCGTGATCGGTGTCCTGAGCAGCAAGCGGTTCAGAGAGCTGGCACAGCCTGGCGGCAAGGAGCAGCTGAAGAAAGACATCATCAAGGCCGTTAGCGGACGAATTGAGAAAGCCGAGGTCCTGGATGTCTACTTCAACGACTTCGCCATGCAGTGATCCCTGTCTACGGTCTAGCGTCTACTGTCTACCATCCGGAGGGTTGAATGTCCGACGAAGTACTGTCTCAGAATGAAATAGAATCCCTGATCGCCAAGACGGCGGAAGTCACGGCTCAACAGCCTGAAGCGGCTGACCAGGATCAGAGCCAGGAGGCGGAGCAGCTTGCCGAAGCCATGACCACAGCGCCGCCCGCTATTCGGGTTCAGACCGGGCAAGAGCCATCTGTGCGCACAATGGACTTCGGTCAGATCAATGATGGCGGCGCGTCCGCCGGTCGCGGCGGAATGGACCTGCTCTACGATGTCCAACTTGCTGTGACGGTCGAGCTTGGCCGAACGACGCTGAAAGTGCGCGATGTGCTGGGGCTTGGACCCGGGGCTGTTGTAGAGCTGGACACCCGCGCCGGAGAACCGGTCGAGGTCGTCGTCAACGGCAAGGCAGTGGCGCGAGGCGAGGTTGTTGTGATCGACGACAACTTTGGTGTTCGTGTTACTGAGATCATCGACAAGGAAGATCGGGATGCGCGTGCCAAAGCGGCGTAACTTAGTGTGGTTTAGGCTGATGCGTGTTGAGCTGATCAGGAGGCGCCTGCTGTTTCTGGTCGGACTGGTCGTGATTGCCGGTGCCTGTTGGGCGGGACCTGCTGACAACTCCGCTTCATCCACCGCCTCTCAGACCACTAAGGTCAAGGGCGCAGCCAATGCAGCGACAGCCGAGCCCGACTTTCTAGCATCTCTCGAAGCGGCCGGCAAAGGTGAGGCTCCCAAGAAGGAGCCCTCGCTGGGGATGACGCTCGTCCGTTTTGTCATGAGCCTTGCCCTGGTGTTGGGCCTCGCCTACGCCACGATTCTGGGTCTCAAGCGCTTCACAAACATGAAGACGGGAGCAGGACACAGCGGCAGGCGCATCCGAATAGTGGAGAACTCTCAACTCGGGCCAAACAGGGCGCTGCACCTGGTGGAGATCGGGGGGCGAAAGCTGCTGGTTGCCTCGACACCGAGCCAAGTGAGCCTGATAGCGGAGATAGAAGCGGACCAGGCGTCTGACGCCGGACAGGGAAGCTCTGACCTCGAACCTCCGACCTCTGACCTCGGCTTCAAGTCCCAGCTTGCCATGTTCCTCGGGTCGAAGACTGACTCGGAGAGTGCGTCTCGCAGCGTCGGGCAGATGCTTCGGGAGTCAAGCACATTCATCCAGGACGGCATCACCCGCATCGGCTCCCTCCGCAGGAGGCTCCGCGATGCCTAGGCCAACTGCAGATTCCAGGTTCCAGATTGCAGGTAGTCTGCTGCTACTGGCGATCGTACTGGTTGCGACGTCCTGTCCGGCGTTCGCCCAGTCGCCCGTGCCGAAGCTCGACATGATAAGCAGCGCGAAGAGCCCGGAGGAGGTCTCATCGAGCCTCCAGATCCTCTTTCTGCTGACGATTCTCTCGCTTGCGCCGGCGCTTATGATAATGGTGACCTCGTTCACCAGGATCATCATCGTGCTCTCGTTTACCCGAAGCGCGCTCGGATCGCCGCAGGTGCCGCCGAATTCCGTGCTTATCGGTCTTGCACTCTTTCTGACGTTCTTTACGATGGCGCCGGTTTGGGAGGATGTGAACAAGAACGCATTGCAGCCTTATCTGTCTCACCAGATCAGCTTTGAGAAGGCAACTCAGACCGCGGCGAGTCCGGTGCGTGATTTCATGCTCAAGCAGACACGCCCGAAGGATATTGCGCTCTTTGTGAATCTCTCCAAAGGGGAGAGGCCGAAGACCAAAGACGACCTGCAGATGCACGTTCTGATCCCTGCTTTCCTGATCAGCGAACTCAAGACCGCGTTCACCATCGGTTTCGTTATCTTCGTGCCCTTCCTGGTGATCGACATGGTGGTCTCAGTGACCTTGATGTCGATGGGTATGATGATGCTCCCGCCGGTGATGATCTCGCTGCCATTCAAGATACTGCTCTTCGTGCTCGTCGACGGCTGGCACCTGCTGGCCCAGTCGCTGGCGCTGAGCTTTCACTAGTCGATAGCCGATAGCGGATGGCGGATAGCCAATGCCTCGGGGCCTGATTCTGCGCCATCAGCTATTCGCTATCGACTATCCGCTGCACCGGAGGTGCGATATGACTGATTCCGGAGTTCTCGAACTTGCTCAGCGCGCGGTTGCGCTGTCGTTGATGCTGAGCGGCCCGATCCTTGGACTGGGGCTGATCGTCGGCCTGGTTGTCAGTGTATTCCAGGCGGCAACCCAGATCCAGGAGATGACGCTGACTTTTGTGCCGAAGATCCTGGCCGTGGCCGCAGGCCTGGTCATCTTCGGCCCGTGGATGATGAGAAGCTTGATCACATTCACAACCAACATCCTCACCAGCCTGCCATCACTGGTGCGGTGACCTGACACCCAACACCCGTCACCTGACACCCAATCATGGATCTCTATTCCTTCGGCATAACCAATATCGCGACTTTCCTGCTCGTGCTGGCGAGGGTGGGGGGGATATTCACATCTGCCCCGGTCTTCGGCAACACGCACGTGGCGCCGCGTGTGCGGATTGCTATTGCGCTTGGGCTGACGCTGGTATTCCTGCCGTTGGCCAAGTACAACCCTGGCCGGCTGGACTTCATGCCGTTCGCGTTCAGCGTGCTCAAGGAGGCTCTGGTCGGAGTTGTGATGGGCTTTCTGGTCGCGATGGTCTTCGCGGCGATCCAAATGGCCGGCGCCTACGTTGACCTGATCGTCGGCTTCGGCTTTGCAAATGTCGTGGACCCGATGATTCAGCAGCAGAACGCCGTAATCGGGCAACTCCAGAACCTGGCGGCGACGCTGCTCTTCCTGGCGATCAACGGACATCACCTTGTGATCAGGGGCCTTGCGGACAGTTTCTCTGTGATGCCTCTGGGAGAGGGGACGTTCTCTCCGCAGGCGGCGGGAGGGCTGATGGCGCTTTTTGCCACAATCTTCATGGCGGCTCTGAAGATAGCGGCTCCTATAGTTGGGGCGGTTTTCCTCACCGATGTATCGCTGGGGGTTCTTGCCCGAACAGTGCCGCAGTTGAACGTGTTTGTGGTGGGCTTCCCCGCGAAACTGGCGGTGGCGCTCTTTGTAGTGATCATGGTCATGCCGCTTGCATTTGGTGTGATGACCGGTCTCTTCACCGGCATCCACCACGACATGCTGACATTGCTGCGGCATCTGGCGACATAAATGGCGCTTGAGGACAGAACTGAATCCGCGACGCCCCGACGCCGGCACGAAGCCCGGCAGGAGGGGCAGGTGGCGCGCAGCGTCGAGCTTAACTCGGCGGCTGTCCTCCTTGCGGCACTCCTCATCATCAGGCTGTGCGGACCGGGAATAGCCGACCGGCTGCGTGACACGATGATCTACTCCTTCACACACTTCCCCAAGGGCGACCTCACGCTCGGTGACGCCACTTCCAGCCTGGCACGGATATTGCTGGAGGTGGGTCTGGCATTCGCGCCCGTAATACTCGGGGTGGCGATAGTCGGGTTCGCTGCGAGCGCACTGCAAGTCGGATTCGTTGTTTCCGGCAAAGCTTTGCAGCCCAAAGGCGAGCGACTGAACCCGCTTCCCGGGATCGGACGGATGTTCTCCGTCCGGGCAGGCGTTGAATGCCTGAAGACGATAGCCAAGGTGATCATGGTCGGTTGGATCGTCTACTCGTTCATTCGAGACCGATACTCCGACATCGCAAGCCTGGCGGGTGGGCATTACCTGACCACCTGCACGGCCATCGGAAAGCTGACCTGGGACCTGCTCCTGAGAGCGGCCCTGGCGATCTTCGTTATCGCTGCACTGGACTACATGTTCCAGCGATATCAGCTCGAAAAGCAGCTTCGGATGACCAAGCAGGAAGTCAAGGATGACCTGAAGCGAACCGAAGGCGATCCGCTCATCAGAGGCCGGATTCGCCAGAAACAGAGGCAGATCTCTCAGAAACGGATGATGCAGGAAGTGCCAAAGGCCGATGTCGTGGTGACCAACCCGACTCACTTCGCTGTGGCGTTGAAGTATGATCCGGAGAAGGGTTCTGCCCCCATCGTGATCGCAAAAGGTCAGAGGCTGATCGCTCAGAAGATCAAGGATATCGCCATCGAGAACGATATTCCGATCGTCGAGAACGTCCAGCTAGCCCGAGCGCTATACGCGAGTGTGGAGATAGGCAGCGAGATTCCTGCCGATCTCTACCAGGCCGTGGCCGAGATCCTGGCTTATGTCTACCGACTGAGCGAGAGAGTGCAGAGTCCAAAGTCAAAAGTGCAAAGCGCTGCTTGAACGCTCTCTCTTTTGACTTGACACTTTGGACCTTCTACTAAGAGACTATGTCCGTCGCCATCCAACAACCTAAGTCTTCTTCTTCGCCTCTCGGGGCTCTGGCCCGCTACAGCGACATTGGAATCGCCGCCGCGGCGGTAGTGATCGTCGGAATGATGATCCTGCCGCTTCCGCACTGGCTGCTGGATGTGTCGCTGTGCGCGAACATCGCGTTGGCGTTGTCGATATTGCTGGTGACGATGTACACCAGCGAGCCGCTGCAGTTCAGCTCGTTCCCCTCGCTCCTGCTGATGACGACCCTCTTCCGCCTCGCGCTGAACATATCTGCGACCAGGCTGATCCTGCTCCACGCGGACGCCGGCGGTGTGATCAACGCTTTCGGCGGGGTCGTGGTCGGAGGCAACTACGTAGTCGGCATCGTCGTCTTCATCATCCTCGTTATCATCCAGTTTGTAGTTATCACCAATGGCGCGGGGCGTGTGGCCGAAGTCGCCGCCAGATTCACACTCGACGCGATGCCCGGCAAGCAGATGGCCATCGACGCCGACCTGAACGCAGGCATCATCGACGAATCCGAGGCCCAACGCCGACGAACCGCTGTTTCCCGTGAAGCCGACTTCTATGGGGCCATGGACGGCGCCACCAAGTTTGTGCGCGGCGACGCGATCGCCGCCATCATAATGATCATCATCAACATCCTCGGCGGGTTCGCTGTGGGCGTGGCTCAGAAGGGGATGGATCTCACCCAGGCGATGCAGACTTACACCCTGCTGACCGTCGGTGAAGGTCTGGTTACCCAGATTCCCGCGCTGCTCGTGTCGACCGCTACGGGTCTAATGGTCACAAAGAACGGTTCCGGTAAGAACCTCGGCCACGAACTGATGAGCCAGGTCTTCTCCAGTCCCAAGGCGATCGGTATCACCGCCGCCGTGTTCGGCCTGCTCGTGATCGTGCCGGGAATGCCAAAAGTCCCGCTCTTTGCGGCTGCGATCATGACGGGCTCCGTTGCCTACTTCCTTGCACAGACCCAGAAGCAGGCGGAGATCGATGAGAGAAAGCGCGCCGCGGCAGCTCAGCAAGCTCCACCGGCCGCGCCCGAGTCCATGAGCGAACTAATCGGCGTTGATCCGCTCTCACTCGAGATAGGCTACGGCTTGATTCCGCTTGCGGACCCGAAGCAGGGCGGCGAACTGCTGGAACGCATTACCATGCTTCGGAAGCAGGCAGCCGTTGATATGGGCATGCTCGTGCCGGCCATTCGGGTGAGGGACAACGTCCAGCTTGGCGCAAACGACTATGTGGTCAAGCTGAGGGGTGTCGAAGTAGCTCGCGGCGAGGCGTTCATAGGTCAGTATCTGGCCATGAACCCTGGCGGCGCGACCGAACAGCTTGCCGGCGTTCATACCACTGAGCCCGCCTTCGGCTTGCCGGCAACCTGGATAGTCGAATCCCAGCGCACGTTTGCCGAGGTGGCGGGCTACACCGTCGTTGACTCGACAACCGTGCTGATCACCCACTTGACCGAACTCGTCCGCCGTCACGCCGCTGATTTGCTCACACGGCAGGAGACCCAGGAGTTGATCGACGCTGCCAAAGTTGCTGCGCCGACGGTTGTTGCAGAGCTGATCCCCGAGCAGATGGGCATCGGCGACATCCAGAAAGTCCTTCAAAACCTGCTGCGCGAGCGTGTGTCGATCAAAGATATCGTCTCGGTCCTCGAGGGCATCGCCGATCACGCCGGCCTGACGAAGGATACGGATGTTCTGACGGAGTACGTCCGCCAGCGGCTCAGTCTGGCAATCTGCCGGAGCTACGTGGGGCGGGATGGCCGGATCGCCTGCTTCGCATTCCATCCGAACGCCGAGCAGGTTATTGTTGAGAACATCCGCCAGACTGAAATTGGCTCGCGGCTGGTGTTGGAGCCAAACCTGGTACAGGAATTGCTGAGAGCAATACGCGACCAGATCGAGAACCTGTCGCAGCGGGGCCACGTTCCCGTTGCGATCTGCTCCCCGAGAGTCAGGCTTCATGTGAGGCGGCTGGTGGAGCAGAACTTCCCGATGCTGGCGGTGCTATCATACGCGGAAATCGCGCCCGATATTAACGTGGATTCCATAGGAATGGTGAAGCTTAGAGATGCGAATCAAGACATTTGAAGCTCCCACATTGCAGGATGCTCTCTCTCGCGCGAGGATGGAACTGGGCGAGGAAGCGGTTGTGCTCAACACCCGCCACGTCAAGTCGAATAGCCTCCTCGGCCTTCGCGCCGGGGCCAAAGTCGAAGTGACGGCGGCGGTCGATGAACAGGTGCCGGGTGACAGGTTTCAGGTGTCAGGTGACGGGTATCGGGTGACGGAACCTCAAGCTCCGACCACCAACACCCAGCGCCTAACACCTAACGCCCAACACCCAGCACCCGACACCCAACCCCCGGTGTCCAGCCCCCAGGCCGTCGAGATCCTCGAACTGCGTTCGGAGCTGACCCGCCTCAGCGCAATGGTCCAGGGCCTCATCCGATCAGGCATGTCTGTCGCCCCCTGCGCGCCGCTCATCTCGCAGCTGGGCATCGACGAAGACCTGTGTAGAGGAGAGCTTGCCGACCTGGCTGGGATCACCAATGCGGATGCCCTTGCGGCCGCGCTTGCAGCCAAGCTGGCGCCCTTCGCGATGCCGCTGGAGCTTGACCGGCCGAGGACAATTGCCCTCGTCGGCCCGACCGGGGCGGGGAAAACCACCACACTGGCCAAGCTTGCCGCGAGATTCGCGCTGGAGCAGGGGAAGAAAGTAGCTTTGGTGACGGCAGACACTTTCAGAATCGGCGCCGTCGAACAGCTTCGCACCTATGCCCGCATCATGGGCCTGCCGCTGGAGATTGCGCTATCGCCCGATGACGTTGCAGCAGGCATCGAGAAGCATCGAGATAAGGACATTGTTCTGGTCGATACGGTCGGCCGCAGTCAGCGCAGCAGAACGCATCTGCAGGAGCTTAAGGGCTTCCTGGAGGCAGCCGAGGGCATCGAGACTCACCTTGTTGTGAGCGCGACGCTTTCGAGCGATATCCAGCGCGAGGTAGTTGAGGCGTTCTCGATCTTCTCTCCAACTCAGCTCGTTATAACCAAGCTTGACGAATCGCCCAACCGCGGAGCGCTCGTAAACCTGCCTCTGCGGACCGGGCTGGGATTATCCTGCACTACCGCGGGACAGAACGTCCCGCAAGACCTCGATTTGGCCGACGCCGGCAAGCTTGCAAAGATGGTTGTTGATATGGTTGGACGACATGCTGATCCGGCTCAGGCAGCAGCGTTCAGCGGAGCCGGCTTGGTGGAGGTGGCCGCATGATCGACCAGGCCGAAGCCCTTCGATTGCTCGTAAGGGATCGAATAATGTGCTGCGGTCCGGTCGACCGTCCGAAGAACGTCTACACCGTCGCCGTTACCAGCGGCAAGGGTGGGGTAGGCAAGACCAGTCTGTCCGTGAACCTGGCGCTTCTAATGGCGCGCTCCGGCCGGAACGTCCGGCTTGTGGACGCCGACTTCGGCCTCTCGAATGCCGAGGTGCTGCTTGGAGTCAAGCCCAGATATACCTTGGACGATGTCCTGAGGGGCTTGGTTGATATCCGAGAAGCGTGGACCCAGGTTCCTGGAGGTATTCGACTGCTTTCCTCCGGCTCGGGCCTGGAGGATATGGCCAATCTGGATGGTTCCATGGGCGTTGCTCTCGTTGAGAATGTTCTGGCCTCGGCCTCTGACGGGGATGTGATCGTCATCGACACCGCGCCAGGCATTAACGAGTCGGTGATCTCTCTGCTCACAGCAGCCGACGAGGTAATGATCATCACCAGCCCGGAGCCGACATCGATCACCGATGCCTATGCAGCGATGAAGGTGCTGATCTCAAGATCGCCCGATATCGACATGACCCTGATCGCCAATTCGTGCGCGAATCCTGCCCAGGCAACGGCTGTCGCGGATTCACTCGACTCGATCTGCCGGCGGTTCCTGAAGCGCAGTTTCCAGCGCTACGAGTACCTGCCCGCTGACACCGCTGTGAGCCGTGCTGTAAGATCCCAGAAGCCGGTTGTCACACAGCGCGGAAAGAGTGTCATCGAGCCCTGGCTGCGCAAGATCGCGATCAGGTTGGAAGAGCGAATCCGAAGTGGCGAGGGAAACGTGGACAGAGCGAAGCCTCTGAGTGCCTCCGGTCTGCTTTCCACTTTTCACTCTCCACTTTCCACTCCGGTGGAGGCCTAGAAGATGATCGGTCCTGTCTGGAAGATGGCGAGTCTGTTCCTGGCGCTGGGAGTGTTCCTGGTGGTCGGGGTGATGGGGCTGATGTCCGGCGAGGAGCTGATCTGGTTGATCGGCAAGGCGGTCGGAGGGTTCTTCGCCTGCTGGATTGCACTGAATGTGATCGGAGCACTACTGAACACGGTCTTGGGGATACAGACCCCCGAACCTGAACCGGGCTCCGTGATTGACGACAAGGGGTAACAAATGGACTTGCGCGAGAAGCTGTGGCTCCAATACAAGCGTGAGGGCAAAGAGGAAGCGCGGGAGAAACTGATAACCGAGTACGCTTACCTGGCCAAATATGCCGTGGACAGGCTGAACCTGAACCCGTCAGGCGCGCTCGGCTATGAGGACTTGATCGGGCACGCGGTTGTTGGCTTGATCGACGCGATCGAGAAGTTTGACCTTGACCGCGCCGTCAAGTTCGAGACCTATGCGCTGACCCGCATACGCGGAGAGGTCATCGACGTCATTCGTTCCCTTGACTGGGCCCCTCGCTCTGTCAGGAAGAATGAGACGGACCTGCGTAAGGCCTATGCCGAACTCGAGATGCGCCTCGAGCGCCCCGCCACCGATCACGAGGTCGCCGAACACCTTGGCATTACCGTCTTCGAACTCGAGAAGATGTTGATGGACGTTGGCCAGTCGGCAGTGCTCTCTCTTGATGACATCATCTCCAACGGCGGCGATGTGCTGGCCTCTGGCGACGAGGATCACTTCTGTGACCCAGCCGACCACGTGCAGCGTGTCGAGCAGAAGCGACTACTGGCTATGGCGGTGGACGATCTGCCTGAGCGCGAACGCACGGTCATCGGGCTCTACTACTACAACAAACTAACCCAGAAGGAGATTGCAGCGGTGCTGGGTGTTACCGAGTCGCGGGTCTGCCAGATACATACAAAGGCAACTCTTCGTTTGTCCGGCAAGCTCTCCCGCGCCTCATCCGCCTACGCACTGGCCGCGTGAGCGTGTAGACATGTCCGCTGATGCATCCAAC
>CAZFYZ010000044.1:0-26869 GCA_964523735.1 uncultured bacterium
CTACAACAAGACTGCGTTGTAGCGGGGTTCTCTGAACCCCCTGGCGTCGGAGACGCATTCTACAACAAGACTGCGTTGTAGCGGGGTTCTCTGAACCCCCTGGCGTCGGAGACGCATTCTACAACAAGACTGCGTTGTAGCGGGGTTCTCTGAACCCCCTGGCGTCGGAGACGCATTCTACAACAAGACTGCGTTGTAGCGGGGTTCTCTGAACCCCCTGGCGTCGGAGACGTTTTCTACAGATCGCACGAAGAATGAAAGACATCGATGCCCTGGGCGGTCTGCCCGGGGCATCTACACGTTTCGGCAGGCTGCTTGCCTGTAGCATACCCCTGGGGGTATAATTGGTTGCCGCCGTGGGTAGAATGACGGCAGAGGCGCAGAAAATGCTTATTGCTGACTATGTGATACTGGGTCTGGGTGTTGGTCTGATCCTGTTCATCCTGTGGTTCTTCTTCGGCGAGAAGCGCGGAGAAGTGAAGCATGTGCACGGCGAGCAGACAACTGAGTTCAACATAGGTGGAACGCACTGTCCGAGCTGCATGCTCTCGGTTGAGAAGGTCTTGAGGCGGACCGATGGCGTGACCGACGTCTCCGCGAACTTCGACACCGCGCGCGCCAGTGTGTTGTATGATCCCGCATTGACCAATCCCCAGCAACTGGCTGCTCAGGTTCGAAAGCTCGGTTACACGGCAACGGCCGTTGTGCACGACATGCAGGGCCATCAGCACGGAGGGCAGACTGAGGCCGAGGTCCGTGATCTCACGCGCAGGCTGATTGTGGCGATCGTGCTGAGTATACCCGTCTTGATCTTCTCGATGGTCCTTCTAGCGATGCCGCCCTCGCCACTCGTCTACATCGAGTTCGTCTTCACCGCGATCGTGCTCTTCTACTCCGGTCTTCATATCTTCCAGGCTGCCTGGGGAGCTCTAAAGAACCGCGCGAGTGATATGAACGTGCTGATAGCCATCGGCACCTTCGCTGCGTTCGTCTACAGTGCAGCAGCGACGTTCCTGCCGGGACTGTTCAGGGCCTACGGCATAGAGCCTCACGTGTACTATGAGACCGCCTGTGTCATCATCGCGCTGATCCAGACCGGGAAGCTCCTGGAAGCCCGTGCGAGAAGCCACACATCGGACGCAATCAAAGCCCTAATAGGCCTGCAGGCGCGGACGGCTCGGGTGGTGCGCGACGGCGCGGAGCAGGATGTGCCAATCGAGGCTGTGCAGGTGGGGGATGTCGTCATCGTTCGGCCTGGCGAGAAGATACCGGTCGATGGCGAGGTCACCGAGGGTGCGTCCGCGGTGGATGAGTCCATGATTACCGGCGAGAGCGTGCCGGTCGAGAAGCAACTGGGCGATCTTGTGATCGGCGCAACTATCAACAAGACCGGCAGCTTCAGGTTCAGCGCGACCAAAGTGGGGTCGGAAACGGTTCTCTCCCAGATTGTCGAACTGGTCAGAAAGGCGCAATCGACAAAGGCGCCGATACAGAAGCTGGCCGACGTGGTCTCGGGCTACTTCGTGCCGGTGGTGGTTGTGATCGCTATCGCGGCCTTTGTGATCTGGTTTGTCTTCGGCCCGGCCGCATCCGCGCTCACGTTCGCTGTGCTGGCGTTTGTGACGGTGCTGATCATCGCGTGTCCATGTGCGCTCGGCCTGGCTACTCCCACTGCGGTTGCTGTCGGAACCGGCATGGGCGCGGAACACGGGGTTCTGATCAAGAGCGCGGAAGCGTTGGAGACCGCCGGAAGCATCGATACTGTCGTCCTGGACAAGACGGGAACGATCACAACCGGACACCACGAGCTGACGGATGTGGTTCCTGCGCCCGGCCAGTCCGAGAGCGAGCTTCTCGCTATAGCGGCAGCGGCGGAGAGGGGCAGCGAGCACCCGATTGGCCAAGCGATCGTGCGGGCGGCTGAAGCAAGGGCGATTGCGCTTCCTCCGGTGGCTGAGTTCGAAGCGTTCGCAGGTGGAGGGATCCGGGCGGTCGTTGACGGTCGCGAGGCATTGATCGGAACCAGCAAGTTTCTGAGAGATCGAGAGATCGAGACTTCCGTGCTCGAGAGCAAAGCTGACGAGCTGTACGGGCAGGGAAAGACAGCGGTCTTTGTGGCTTCGGAGGGCAAGCCGCTCGGCCTGATGGCGGTGGCGGATACCATCAAACCCACCTCCAAAGCGGCAATCCAGGGTCTCAGGCGGATGGGGCTCGAGGTCGTGATGATCACCGGCGACAATGCTCGAACCGCCGAGGCAGTCGCTGCGGAGATAGGCATCAGCTCAGTAATGGCCAACGTGCTGCCTGGCGAGAAGGCTTCGCGGGTGACGGCCCTCCAGTCCGCAGGCAAGAAGGTCGCAATGGTCGGGGATGGGATCAACGACGCCCCGGCGCTTGCTCAGGCCGATCTTGGCGTTGCTATCGGCAGCGGAGCCGATGTGGCAATCGAGTCAGCCGATGTGACCCTCGTTGGAGGCGACCTTAACGGGGTAGTAGCGGCGATCAGGCTCTCCCGGGCGACCATGCGCAACATCAAGCAAAACCTGTTCCTTGCGTTCATCTACAACACGCTGGGGATTCCCATAGCGGCAGGGGTGCTCTACCCAGCGTTCGGGTGGCTCCTGAGCCCGATGATCGCCGCGGCTGCGATGGCAGCAAGCTCGCTGTCGGTGGTGACTAACGCCTTGAGGCTGAAGAGGGTCAGGTTGTAGGCGGGTTCTCTGAACCCGTGGCGTCGGAGACGTCAGCTGCAGGCTATGGCTTCTGCTCCTGCTTCTCCGGGGGTGGCGTGTAGCGGGGGAGGGTAATCTCCCATGTTCGGTCTTCCTCACCGCTCTCCGTGTCGATCTCCCTGAAACGATAGATCAGCTCTTTCTCATGTGGCACGCGCTCCAGCCGAAACAGCGCGTCACCACGCGAGGAGCCGATGCGGTCGAACATCACCTGCCCCAACTTCCACTGGTCTTGGGTGAGCATGAAGCCGTT
Organism: uncultured bacterium; assembly: GCA_964523735.1. Classification (GTDB taxonomy): domain Bacteria; phylum Armatimonadota; class UBA5829; order UBA5829; family UBA5829; genus CAZFYZ01. The sequence continues at coordinate 2,986 of CAZFYZ010000044.1, forward strand.
GACTCCGTTTCTTTCAGTGAGCAGCGTGCGCAATGACGGGGTAAGTGAGTTGTAGAGCCGGAGCCATTGGAGGTTGAGGTTACCATCCAATATACTCAGAACCTGGTCGTACAGACTGCCCAGTCCAAGCACCTCGTCCGCCTTAAGCGATTCCTCTGCCTGATAGTAGTTGAGCGTGGAGATGCTTGCCAGGTCCTCAAGGCTCAGGACGCCGTTCTTGCGCGTGTTCGATCTCCATTCGTCCACCCACCCGTCCGGAATCTGGGTGAGACGGTTCTTCCACCGCTTGCGGTGTCTGAACTCAAGTAGCTCGCCCGACTGGCGCCAGTTGTAGTTGAAGCTCTTGGAGAACTTCACAAGCAGGTCTCGAAGCGTCGCTTCCTGATTCTCCGGGCGGTCTCCTCGAACGCTGATCCAGGAATCCGAGACGATTCCCATGCCCGTGGCATCGGCCAGAGCCCCCTGGAAATCCGCAACGTCCCTGCAGTATGCACGTACCCCTTCTTCAGCCTCTCGATCGGGCATCTTGAGCCTTACTACCTCTGATAGTTCTGGGGTATCCGATTGGTCTTCCAGCGGCTCGCTCGGATAGAGCTCCTCTTCTTCCTTGGTGAACTCTGCTCTCATCTTGGGTACGCGGGTGTTGAACAGATCGTCGGCCGGTCCTCGCTCATCGGTATCTATGATGATGTTTTCGCGTTCGCAGAGGGCCTTGGCGAGTTCTGAGTTTTTGTCCTTGAGGTCTACTATCTCTGGGTCCCAACTGCCTCTGGAGACGTGGAAGTAGCCGGTGCTCTTGTGGCTCATCAGCCCCCACCGCCAGTTGGGGGTGAAGCTGCCAACGTCTAGTCTGATATAGGCAACGTCGAACTCTTGCTCCGGCTTCATCTCATCGGCGAATCCGATGATCGGCCATCGGCCTCTCTGCATGAACTTCTTGAACTCGTTGGCCGCTTGATAGATAAGCTGATGAGTGTCTTCTGATAGCTTGTCTGTTGATATGCGGAAGTTCCTGCCTTCTGCGAAGCGGTTCTTTGCCTCAGGCACCTCCGTGAACAGGGCATGGAGCGCCCTTATGTGACCGCCCCGAGCATAACGGTAAAAGACAGGGTCAGTTTCGCGAGTGGCTTCGACTTGGGAGGGGGTCATTGTTCCATCTCGCATAATGATGTCCACCCATTCCTGCCGCCGCGCCCTCCAATAATTCTCGCTCTTCTCTTCTGCCTGCTGCTTCCGCATATCGGCGGCTATGGCGTCTTTCCTGTCGACGATAAGGCGGTAGACTGGCGGCTTCAGGTCCTCGCTTGAGGTCCATTTGAACTTCATCACGCGGGCAACGGAGTTCATCAGGTCCGAGAGCTTGGTCTCCCTGACGAAGATGTTCATCTTCCGGTCGCGCACAGGCCAGTCGTTCTTGCTCGCGCCGGCGATGAGCTTGACGCCAGTCATGTCGGAGAGGTCCTGCAGGATATCACGCACCGCGCGACGCTGTACGTGGTACGTGATCTTCTGCGAGAGGCGCGAGTCTGCCGCAACGGCGATCTCCTTCGGAGTCGCAGCGCCCGGGGCGTTAGGATCGACAGTGATCTTGGCGGCGAGCAAGCCGCCTCGCGCTATCAGCAAAATGACGGCTGAGCCAACTGCCAGAAGGGCCAAGCGTCGCAGGTCCATCATCGTCGTCTCTCCTTTGGTGGTGCTACTGCTTCTTCTCGCTAGTCTCTGCCGGAGGAGTGTACTTCGGCAGCCTCCCAAACCAGACCCGGTCATCCTCGCCGGTATCTGTGTTGATCTCCTTGAACACAAAGAGTGGGCCTGCCTCCTGAGGGATCATCTCCAGCCTGAGAAGGGCATCGCCTCTGTCAGTATCTATGCGGTCGAACATGTCTTGAGCAAGCTTCCACTGGTCCTGTGTAAGCATGAAGCCGTTGACGCCGTTCTTCTCGGTCAGCAGCGTCCGCATCGACGAACTGAGCGATGCATAGAGACGCAGCCAGCGGAGATTACCATTTCGGTCGAGAATGGCAAGAATGCGCTTGTAGAGACCGCCATCTCCAAGCACCTTATCTGGCCGGAGGCACTCCTCGGCCTGATAGTAACTCAGCTTGCTGGCTATCTGCGAGATGTCCTCCAAGCTTAAGAGCTGGTTCTTGCGCGTATTCTCGCTCCAGACCGCCACCCATTCATCCGGGATCTGGTTCAGACGCTTCCTCCACCACTTGCGGTGACGAAACTCAAGTATCGGCCCAGAGTTGTCCCAGTTGTAGTTGAACTCCTTGCCGAACGCCTCAAGCAGTTCGCCGACGGTGACCTCTTGATCAGGCAGCTTACCATCATCGAGGTCGAACCAGGAATCGGCCACTACTCCGACGCTGGCGGACTGCGCCAACTGCTTCTGGAATGCGCCTATGTATTCGGGAATTCTAGAGTCCTTGCTTTCCGGGTGGCTCAGATCGAGCTTTATCTTGCGTTCCAGCATCGGTGACGGCAAGTGCTTGGCGAGGGCCTCGCTGGGATAGAACTCCTCCTCTTTCTTCTTTAGATACTCGGTCAGGTTGCGGTGGGGTTCTTCATCACCTTCCCAGCACCTATCGAGATCGTCTCCATCCATCACGCGGTTGTGAGCCTTGCTCCTGAAGCGATCCCAAGCGGAGTCAAGCGAGGGAAGCCCCGCGATCTCATAGTCCTGATCCCCCTTCATAAAGTGGAAGTATCCGGTGTCGCCTATGCTGCCGCTGCCCCACCTCAGGTTAGGCGTGAAGCTTTCGACGTCCAGTCGATGGAAGCAAACGTCGATCTTCTCCTCCATCTTCAGGTCTTCGCCGTAGCCCTGCGGGTCCTTGGTCGGAGCACAGATGAACCCGACCCGCTGTAGGTACTTCCAGAGCTCATTGCCCGCATGGAAGCAGAGCTCTTTGGTGTTGTAGTCCAGCTCGTCGAGGGAGATGCGGAAAGGGCGGCCCGCCAGGTAGCGGCTCCTGGTCTCGGGCACGTCCTCAAACAGAGCATATATCGCCTGCAAAGCGCCGCGCCTGACATATTCCGAGGGTATAGGATCGCTCTCGCGCAGCTTTGTGTAGTCCTGCGGCGGCAGCTTGCCGTATCTCTCAATGGTGTTGACCCATTCTGTGCGGCGACTTTGCCACAGCGCCTCGCTCAGTTCGCGGCCTCTGGTTGCCAGCTTGTCAGCCGCGGCTGCGGCTTTGCCATCGACCAGGAGACGATAGACTGGCGGCTTCAACTCTTGGCTCGCAGTCCATTTGAACTTCATCACCCGCGCGATGGAGTTCATGAGGTCCGAGAGCTCGGTCTCCCTGACGAAGACGTTCATCTTCCGGTCGCGCACAGGCCAATCGTTCTTGTTGGCACCTGCGGAGAGTTCGACACCAGAGAGCTCCGAGAGGTCCTGCAGGATGAGACAAACAGCTCGGTGCTGGACGTGGTACGTGATCTTCTGCGAAAGGCGGGGGTCAGAAGCGGCAAGTGCTCTCTGATCCTGCGCTCTGGTCAGGTTGGGGTCTGTGGTGATCTTGCCGGCAAGGCTGGCTTTAGTCGAACCGAGAAGCAGAACTACCAGAGTGGCGAGCATTGCTGCTCTGCAAATAAGCATCCTGTGACCTCCCCCGCGCTTTTCGAAGTATAGCTCAACGCCTGCCTGGCGAGCAAGTGGCGGTGTTGTAGTCTCGTGATCTTGGATGCAACGGCTCAGTAGAGGTCACAGGCAAGGACTGAGCCGGAACCTGATTTGGCTCCGGCTCAGTCGTTAGCTGCCTACGGATCGGTACCGATCGTCGTCGGCGTCTCTGATGCCTTGCGCGTTCTCTTAGCTCGCCTGTGCTTCTGCTCGCGCCACCCAGAACTGGATGTACGGCATCAAGTCCACTACGTCGTCGGTGAAATCCGGACAAGACCGGATCTCCATCTCCTTGACAGGGACAATCAGCAGGCTGCGCGTCATGTCCAGATACATTCCTTCGACCGGAACGAGGGCTGTTTTGCCTGACACGTCGTGGGCTATGGCGGCAAATACTATCTGACCCGTCGCCGCGTCTGCAAGTAGATCCGAGACTCGCCCAAACTCGATGCCCTCAATATCTGCCGCGGTCCAGCCCATCGCGTCTGGCTGACCATCGGCGAGTTGGTATGTAACGCGGCTCAACCTGACCAAGCCGCCTTCCTGTTCCTCGTCTTCTTCAGCGAAATCAGGATAGTAACTCATCTTGATCCCCCGTAACCAGCGGCGCGGGCTCAGCGTGCCGCGAAGAGTTGGCCCGACTGAAGAGCATTGCCCCTCTAATCATGCGTTACCCCCGGCGTCGCGGCTCCTAATCCGATGTCCGATGTCCGAGGTCGGAGGTCGGAGGTCCAAAGCGTCAACGAGTAGAAGGTGGTAGCAGAGTGCTCGCAGAGGGAGTGATTCTGAGCCATGCTTCATCGGCTTCTGTCGGTGCGAAGTCTTGGGCTTGTATCGGTTGCCGTGCTGTTTGTTCTGGTGTTCGCATCAGGCCCGGCGGTGGGCGCGGGCGCCGAGACGATCGAGATCACGATCCTGCATACCAACGACATCCACGGCCATCTGCTGCCGTTCAGCTACGACAAGCTTGGGAAGCCTGAGAAGAACGTGGGGGGCGCGGCGCGGCGAGCGGCACTCATCCGCAAGATCAGGAAAAAGTCCGAACACCCGGTAATCGTGATGGACGCGGGTGACCTGTTTGCTCGCGGGAAGATGAACGGCCAGCTGGATTTCGATGTCCTGAACGCAACTCCCTATGACATCATGACCCTCGGCAACAACGAGTTCAAAGGTGCGGACGGCCAGAAGGGACTTGACATCCTGATGGCGCGCATCAAGCAGGCGAAGTTTCCGATCGTATGCGCCAACTTGTTCGACAGAGCCACCAATAGGCCGCTTGTCCCGCCTTACACTATCATCAACGCGGGGGGGATTCGCATCGGTGTCATCGGCCTGACCGCCCCTCGGGTTGCGACCTATCCGCAGGCCAAAACACTTATAATCCCCAACCCCGCAGAAACCGCGAAGCTGCTTGTGCCGAAGCTGCGGGAGCAGTGCGATTTCGTGATCGCGCTCACCCATATCGGCTATCCGTTCGACATCCAGCTTGCCGCCACGGTCCCGGGCATAGACGTGATCATCGGCGGTGACTCACACACGCGGACCACCAAGCCAACGGTCGTTAAGGAGACCATCATCTGCCAGGCTGGTGAGTGGGGCGTTTTTCTCGGCAGGCTCGATCTCAAACTCAAGCCGGAGGGGAAGCGCTACGTGGTGGATTCACATGCCGGCAAGCTGATCAGCATCAACTCAAGTTTGGGCACAGCCAAGGACATAGAGCAGATACTGCAGGGCGCAGGTGGGTAAAAGAGGGTACCGGCCTGTTGGCAGCAGGCTGGCGGCTCACGCACGCGCGACATATGCCGGGTTGTTGGACAATGCAGGATCCTCAGAACCGAAACGCAGAACTCGAGTGCGCAGAGAGGCTCTGGAGAGAGCGTCTGGAGCAGCTGCCTGACTGGATCTGGGAGGTGGACACCAATCTCGTCGTCCACTACTCCAACCCGGGTTCGGAGCGGGTGTTGGGCTTTACTGTGAGCGAAATGGTTGGCAGCTGTGTACTCGACTATGCGCCGGACGAGGTAGAGATCGCCAAGATACGCGACGTCAGCGAGCGGGCGAAAACCGACAGCAGCGCTCTCAGCAATCTCATTTTCCGTCACAAGGACGGCACCGTTCGGACAGTCCACACCAACGCCGGGCACATGACCGACGCCGAAGGCCGTGTCGTGGGCTACCGCGGAGTCACGCGTGATGTAACCGAGCAAGAAGCAGCCAAGGAGATCGTCACCACGCTTCTTGCTAACTACAAGGCCGTCACCGACTACTCACCAATAGGCGTCTTCATCCAGCAGGACGAGAAGGCGGTCTATGCCAACGCCAAAATGCTCGAACTCGTGGGATATGAGTGGGAGGACCGCGAACGCGTCGCTATCTGGGACATCATCCACCCGGACGACACAGAACGTATCAAGATCTACTACGCCCAGCGAATGCGCGGCGAGCCGTCGCCGGAAACCTACGAGGTGAGAGTGTTTGCCAGGTCCGGCGAACTGCGGCATTTCGAGATCAAAGCTACGACCGTGACCTACAGCGGCGCTCCGGCCGTTCTGGGCAACGTAATCGACATTACTGACCGTCATAGGGCTGAGGAGGCTATCCGCGAAAGCGAGGAGAAGCATCGGGCCCTCGTTGAGGAGATCAACGACTGGGTGTGGGAAGTTGACGAGAACGCGGTCTACATCTACGCCAGCCCCCGGGTACGGAATTTGCTCGGGTATGAGCCCGAGGAGATCGTCGGCAAGACCCCATTCGATCTAATGCCCCCCGAGGAAGCTCGAGATGTCTCGGCACAGTACGGATCGGTCACCAAGCGGCGCGAGCCGCTCGAGCTTATTGACAATATTCTGCTTCACAAGGACGGACACGAGGTCATCGTGCAGACCAGCGGCACTCCAGTGTTCGATAACGAGGGGCACTTCCGAGGTTACCGGGGTGTCGACAGGGATGTCACCGAGTTGGTCCTCGCGGATGAGGCTCTGCGATACCGCCTCGAGTTCGAGCAGATAATAACCTCGATATCGACACGCCTAATCGGGATTCGTCCGGAGGAGACTGATCAGGCCATCGACTATGCGCTTGAGGCAGTTGGACGGTTCACCGAAGTTGACCGGAGCTTTGTGACCCTGGTTCGCCCGGACCGGATGTTTACCGATGTGACTCACGAGTGGTGCGCGGATGGAGTGGCGTCCACGATTGGCAACTATCAAGCTCTGCCGATAGACGAACAGCGGTGGATAGTCGACCGGTTGTCCAGCGGCCAAGTGGTATACCTGCCCAACATCAGCAGCTTGCCCCAGGAGGCTCGGGCACCCAGAAACATCATGCAGGCTGGTGGCACCAAAGCGCTCCTATTGGTGCCAATGGTCTGGCAGGGGCGGATGGCCGGGTTCCTTGGCTTGGATGCATTACACGAGAAGACCTGGTCGGAAGATGCGATAGTGCTACTCAGAATCGTTGGCGAAATGCTGGTCGGCGCAATGATGCGCGAGCGTAGCGAGGAGGCCTTGCGAGACAGCGAGAATCGCTATCGATCCCTGGTCGAGACCATGACGGAGGGTCTTGGCCTTACAGATGCCGATTACCATCTGACTTACGTCAATCCTCGGTTGCCCCAGATGCTCGGCTACACGGCCGACGCAATGATAGGTCGTCCTCTTGAGGATTTTGTGGACGAACCCTACCGCGAGCACCTCAGATTCCAGATGGCCGAGAGAAAGGCCGGGCGGTATGATTCTTACGAACTGTCGTGGAGAACCAGAGACGGCGGGATTCTGCATACTCTTATCCTCCCTCAACCCCTCTTTGATAGCGATGGGGCTTTCGCCGGCACTTTCGCTACGGTTACCGACATTACGGACCGTGTGCGACACGAAGAACGCCTCAGCAAGATGAACGATTGCTTGCTTGGGTTCAGTTCTGATCCATTGGCGAATATCTCGGACCTGACCGATCTGGCGGGCGATCTGCTGAACGCCGACTTCGCAGTCTACCATCGCCTGGAGGAGGGGAAACTCCATGCCTGGGGAGCATGGCATGTTCCGCCTGGGTTCCAGATGGTGCGCGCGGCGGAGGGCCACGTATGTGACGATATCATTCGCTCAGGGGCAAAAGAGACTGTGGTCATCCGCGATTTTCAGCAGACGGACTACGTTGTGACCGATCCGGAGGTGGCTGATTATGGGCTCCAGACGTTCGCTGGGCGCCCGGTGGAGTTCGACGGCGCGAAAGTTGGCGTGCTCTCATGTCTATTCACAAAGGACATTGAGCTAAGCGAACAAGACAAGGACGTGCTAGAGATAATCGCGTCGGCCATTGTTGTAGAAGAGCGGCGGCGTGCTGCGGAGACTGCGCTCAGGGAGAGCGAGGAGCGTTACCGTCGGCTGGTGGACATGTCGCCGGACGCGATCACTGTCTCCGTTGACGGCAAGTTCGTCCTGGCGAACGCAGCCGCGCTGGCGATGAACAACGCGACGGCGCCGGAGCAGATGGTGGGGATGCCGGTGACTGATGTCATAGCTCCCGCCTACCGTGAGGTAGCTGCGGAACGGATGCGGATGTTGGCGACTGGCTCAATAATGTGGCTTCCGCCGACCGAAGAGAAGTTCATCAGACTGGATGGCACGGAGTTCGACGGCGAGATCTCCGCAACGCGCATTCTCTACCGGGGAAAGCCGGCGGTACTCTCAGTGTTGCGCGACATCACCGAGCGCAAACGAGCCGAAGAGCACAAGCGCGCGCTGGAGAGACAGCTAGAGAGCCAGAAGAGGTATTTCTACCGCGAAACGATTCTGAGTGTCACCGATGGAAAGCTCAGAATATGCGACCCCCCCGAACTTCGGCCTTACATATCCAGAGCAATGCTGAGGTTCCACGTTCGCAGCGCAGAGCAGGTAGCCGAGGCAAGACATCTGGCAAGGGGGTTCCTGAGCGAACAGGGGCTTGAGCCGGAGAGGATTGACTCGTTCATCATCGGCGTGGGTGAAGCGATTACGAACGCGATCAAGCACGCCCGAGGCGGGCGGCTTTATGCAGGCGTGGCTGATGATGGTTCGTTGTGGGTGGGAATGGCCGACAGGGGCGGCGGAATCTCGTCGCTGATCCTGCCACGGGCAACACTGCTGCGCGGGTTCTCTACCAAGCCTTCTCTTGGGCTGGGTTACACTATAATGCTCGAGGTCGCTGACTCAGTGATGCTCAAGACCGGAGAGACCGGGACTACCGTGATTCTGATCCAAAGGAATCGACCGTGCTCTGTTGATGTTACCCCGGCCATGATCCCCGACACCTGGGAGCACCAGATGGCCACGTGATCAGACTTCAGGCTTAGGGGTTGTTGTTCTGAACTTCCTTGAGGGCCTTCTGCGTCTCCTCCTGCGTATCCACCACATTCCGCGCTGATGGGGTTCGCGTCGGGAGGTTGTTCAGCGTATCAAGCCTCTGTTCCTGGGTCAACTGCTTCGTTCCTTGTGGCTTCGTTTCCCGGCCAGTTCGCACGATCGCCACCCCGACCAGCAGCACCACCGTCAAGACGATCACCGCCACAGTGACTATGCTCTTCTTCTCCATCGGGCATTACCTCTACACTACTTCTTCCACACGCCGGTCCCTTCGCCAACCCCTAACCCATCATCCTGAGCCTGTCGAAGGACCCCTAACCCTGCTATAATATCGCCAGGGACGCAAGGACCGTCGGGCCAGCTCGAGCTGAAGGCGTTCATTGGGATGACAAGGCCGGGAATCGCAGGAGGACAGGGCCATACGCAGACTGAGGTTCGTCCATACGCATCTTGTGTTTGCCGCGCTTGCAGCCGCTGCGGCGATCTTCTGGGACGTCTACTGCTATCTCCACTGTGGCATAGTTCCGATCGCCCTGCTCTTGGTGAACCTGGTGCCGGTCGTCGCATTGTTGGGTATCTGGCGTGTTGCCAGCAAGGATGACAGAGCTGTAGTCTCAAGGTGGAAGCGTGTCGCGCGAGTCTTCGGCGTGACGGTGCTATCCTTGGCGTTTGCGATAGGACTGTTCGTCCAGTACGGGCTCTGCACCGTTGGATTGCGCATGTTCTTGACAGTAAAGCGACCGGGGGCATATGGCATCCTGCTGCGAGAGAACAAGCACGACTACCACGGGTGGCTCAACCACTTTCCCGACCGAATACCATCGGCTGCGAGGAACGTGCGCCTTTACTACACCACTCCCTTTGGGCAGGGACGTGGGACATTTGAGGTTCGCTACAAGACAACCCACGCCAATGCCCGCGGTGTCCTGACGCGGATCGCGCCGATCTCATTCAAGGCGCCGTCTGTTCGCCGCCGCCATACTGATTACTCTATCGCTCCCAGCCTGGAGCACTCATTCCGCAATGAGCGAAATGACGGATGGGCCGAACTGCCGAGAGACTTCGAGGTCAAGATGATCGATCCTGATCTGGCTGGCTACGGCTCGCTCGCATCGCATCAGAGCCAGGGCGTTGCGGTAAGCCTCAAGCGCCGCGAGGTCATCTACTGGGCTGACACGCCGGGGGGATAAGGCAATCAAAGTGGAGCGTCAAGTGAGCAGCACCACAAAGACGCGGCGAATGCTACTATGGCCCATGGTTGTGCTGCTTCTGGCGCTGGCAGGGCTGGTGGCCATTCTAGGCCAGTGGCGCGGGGTGCCGTTCGACTCCAGAATCTGGATGGCTCAGAAGCTGACCAGCGGCGTCGGGTTGCCTCAGCCAGGAGTCAACGTGCGTGCTCAGATGGTCGGTGACTTGGTCAATCATCATCTACGTGTGGGCATGACCAGGCGGCAAGTGGAGAGGCTTCTCGGCGAGGAAGACTGCGGAGGAGATGGAGTTTCGATGAACTGCCTCATCGCATGGCCGAGCTTCAGTCAGAAAGCGTACGCGCGGGTGAGGTGGGGCGACGCTAACCCGTATCTCATATTGACCTACAAGAGGAATCGACTCGTTGAAGCCAAGGTTGGTAGATAAGTCAACAAGTGAGATAACTCCGAGTAAGGCGCCATCTCGCAGCCTGATCCTGATCTGCATCGGGCTCGCGATCCTGACGCTGGCCGTCTACGCGCAGGTCTGGCACTTTGAGTTCGTCAACTACGACGACGGTGGTTACGTCTACGAGAACCCGCACGTCAAGACCGGCCTATCGCTGGAAAACGTCAAGTGGGCATTCACGAGCACCAGACAGTCCAACTGGCACCCGCTGACGTGGATCTCGTTGATGATCGATGCCAGTATCGGCGGGACAAATGAAGGCGTCTACCACCTGCACAACGTGATCCTGCACGTCATCAGCACGATCCTCCTGTTCCTGCTGCTGGTGAGGATCACCGCGCCAAAGGGCTCGGAGAGCCCTGCTACAACAATAACAGCGACCATCGTATGGCGAAGCGCGTTTGTGGCGGCGTTGTTCGCGATCCATCCGCTGCACGTGGAATCAGTCGCGTGGGTAGCGGAGCGCAAGGACACACTGAGCACGGTGTTCTGGATGCTCACGATGTGGGCTTACGTGCTCTACGTCGCCCGCCCCCGAGCACTCACCTACATGGCCGTGCTCGCGATCTACGCCCTCGGCCTGCTCGCCAAGCCCATGCTCGTCACCCTGCCGATAGTGCTCATCATCGCAAGGGGTTGGGGGTTAGGGGTTAGGAGTTGGGGAAGGGAGCCACATGCCAAGCGGCCAAAGTCCGCAAGTTTGCTGCGGAGCCTCCCGTCCCTAACCCCTAACTCCTATCTCCTAACCCCTTTGCTTGTCCTAGCAGCCGCGTCTTGCGTCGTGACGTACTGGGCGCAGTCGAGCGGCGGGGCGGTAATGGCGGCGAACGTCGAGCCGCTGGTCGATCGCGTGCAGAATGCGCTGGTCGCGTATGCCGCGTACATCGTCGCGATGGTGTGGCCGGCCAAGCTCGCGGTGTTCTATCCCATGCCTGCGCAGGCGGTCATCGCGTCAAAGGTCCCGTGGGCGGTGCTGCTGCTGGCGGCTATCTCCATCTGGACGTATCTCAAGCGGAAGCGATTCCCATTCGCCTGGACCGGCTGGCTGTGGTACGTGATCACGCTCGTGCCAGTGATCGGCCTCGTGCAGGTCGGAATGCAGGCGAGGGCGGATCGTTACACCTATATCCCTCTGATCGGGCTGTTCGTCGCCATCGCGTGGACGTTGCCCGAGCTTGTCGGACCCCGACTGCGGCGGCTGATCTGGGTCCCGGCGGTTCTGATCATCGCGGCACTGAGCCTCGTCTGCTGGAAGCAGGTAGGCTACTGGCGGAACAGCCTCACGCTCGCGCAACGTGCCGTCGATTCGGTCGAGAACAACTACGTCGGGCATCTGAACCTCGCGCTGGCGTACAAAAGCCGGGGAGACTACGCGGCGGCGCTCGATGAAACAAAGTCCGCCCTCTTGAGCAAACCCGATTACGATGGCGTGCATGCAACTCTGGCGAGCCTGCTCCTCATGGACGGAGATGTCACCGCCGCCATGGCTCACTACAGAGAGGCAATCCGTCTTCTGCCCAGGAACGCCGGTCACCGCGCCCGGCTTGGGGCGCTACTGATCCAGACCGGTAACCTGGACGACGGGGTGAATGAGCTTCGGGAGGCGCTGAGGCTCGATCCTGACAGGGTCGATGCCCAATGCGACCTCGCATATGGCCTGATGATGCAGAGGCACAGCGACGAGGCGTGGGAGCTTGCACAGAGGGCCCGTAAGCTCGACCCGACCCTGCCCGACGCACCAATGCTGTTGGGTCTGATCAGCCTCAACAAAGCACAGTTCGATGGCGCGGAGGACTACTTCCGGCAGGCTCTCGGCTTAGACGCCCGGCACGTGGAGGCAAGGATCAACCTCGGCGTGGCTCTCTTCCGCCAGCAGAGATATGCTGAAGCCGCGAGGGAGTTTGAGGAGGCCCAGCGCCTGGCCCCCAGCCGAGAGGACGTACGGGGTTACCTCGAAGCAGCGAAAAAAATGCGGACAGCAGCAGGCCCAGGAAGTAGCTAGCTCGAGTTCCTGATCAAAGCCCTTATGAACAGGTACGCAAGGTACCCGACCGCGATCACAAAGACCACCGATATCGCGACAGCAATCAGATTGAGCGCCAGGCTTATCATCCATCCGATGATCCTGATCCCGACTCCAATCACGATTAGTCCCAGTATGAAGTAAGCCACCATCGCCAGGGGGCTCGTCGGCTTGTCCATCTCCATCAACCTCCGGTGATGGGTTATTCGACGCGTATACGCACTACTCCTTGTACGGGGACTGGGACCCGCGGACTGCGGGTCCCAGTCTGCGTATGCATTCCAGCGGCCTGTCGCCTACTGGAAGTTGCAGAGGACAGGCGCATTGACGACGAACGGAATCGGCACCCCTACCCTGTTGACCGGCATGGGCAGGATCGGTGGTGTCGGGTAAGTCACCGGAATCAAGTTGCCGTTGTTGATCTGGGTCTGGATGAACGGACAGGTCGTGTAGAGAGTCTCCGCCGGTACAGGCGAGCCGGGCGGGGTCGGGAAGAGCCGGTTGAGCAGTTGGAAGGTCGCCACCGGACTATAGTTGTAGTTGGTGTTTGCCTCCGCACAGCCGGTCGGGCAGTTGCAGAGAACCGGGTACTGGTCGATGCGGACCTTCAGGGGCTGAATGCCCGGCAGGTTCGCGTCGAAGTCCTGAGCCCAGTTGATCACATACATGAGGTTCCTGTAGGAGTTGAAGAACTGGAGCATGGCAGGCGCATAGTTGGCGCCGATCAGCTTAGCCAGGCTCTGCGGGTAGACATCCGGGATGATGACCCTCCTCACTGAGATCCGCCGCGTGATCGGGTCCTGGCAGTAGACATTCCAATAGGGCAACTGGATGAACCTGGTGTTACCAGTGCCGATAATCCTGCCTTGCGGGATGCGGTAGAACGGAAGAGGCTTGACCAGGAACGGACCGCCGAGCTGGTAGGTCGCCAATATTGAGCAGTCGACGCGAGTAGTCGTAGGCGTGATCGTGATCTGCGCTGCCCCCTGGAGCGCCACCGCTTGCGCGAATGAGGTTATGGGGACTTTGGTCGCGTTCGGCAGCCATGATACGTTGTACACTACCCAAATCGGCGTGTAACCCGGGCTGGTGGGCGGGTACTGGAAGATCGGACCCTGGCTCTGCGGCGGGTTGGTCACCCAGAGCATAATCGCGGCTCCCTGGCCCACCTGCGCGCCGGAGAGCTTGGGCGCCAGAGTCAGGTCGTACCATTGGGCCCATCTGATATCGTTGGTGTCGGTGCAGATGTACCAGGCCTGGTAGCCATCGGCCCATCCGAGCTGCATCTTGAATGTCTCGTAGCCATCCCCCACTGCGGCTGGGTATTGGAGCCCGTACTGCTGCCCGGGAAAGATGGCGAATGCCGCGCTTGCACACAGAAGCAGCGCGAGCGCCAACAAGATAAGGCTGTAGCGTTTCATCGGCTTCTCCTCCTTGAAGAGCAGGTCATCCGAGTGGTAAACTGCGTACGGCTGCGTCCGCACGCTCAGCAGTCGACAAGTGGTTGGGCCAGTCCTCCTTTCGCATAGCCAGCAGGCAAGATGTTAACAGTCCGTGACGGCCAGACCTCGGGTTACCCGCAAGCGTGTCCGCTTTAAACATCTTGACGACCGCTTGGTCACATGAGCGTCACTGAGCAGGCAGGGGACTTGGGGGTTGTCGGCACTGAAGCATCGTGCTGGTCGCCATTGGCTTTTGCGGGAGCAAGAACGTCCACGCAGCGGGCAAACAGCCCTGAGGAGGTATTGCTGGTGCTTGCGCGTTCCTGTGGCAGGGATAGGGTCAGTCCCCGCTTACGGCTGCTCTTGCGCTGCCGATGTCCTGGGGCTTCTTCTTTCCAAAGTAGACATCGAGAACCGCGCGACATACGGGGGCGGCTGTTGTGGCGCCGTGCCAGCCGTGCTCGACTATTGCCGCAACCGCGATGGTAGGGTTGTCAGCGGGAGCAAAGCAGATGAACCACCCATGGGGCTTCTTTCGATGCACCTCAGCCGAACCGGTCTTTCCGGCAACCGGCACATCCGGTATGTTGGCAACTGCCCCGGTCCCGCTGGTGACCGCGGCGCGCATGCCTTCCTGCACCAGGCTGAAAGCACCCTCGGGGGCCTCGATAGTCTGCCTCAGATGCGCGTCGGCTGTGCGGAGGATCCTCCCATTGGGTCCGATGACCTGGTGCACCAGATACGGACGATAGAGCTTGCCTCCCGAAGCGACTGTCCCGCAAGCGAGAGCCTGCTGCAGGGGGCTCATCAGCACATATCCCTGGCCGATCGAAGCGTTGAGCGTCTCGCCAGGGTACCACTTCTCGCCGTACCGATCACGCTTCCACTGCTCGTCCGGCATTAGCCCAACAGAGCCGTCTCTACGCTGGCTCTCGCGCGGCAAATCTACGCCGGTTGCCTGACCAAGCCCAAATTCACGCGCGACCAGGGCCATCTTATTGATCTGCAACCTACGGCCAAGCGTGTAGAACCACACGTCGCAGGACTGGGCGATCGCCTTCATGAACGAGACATGGCCGTGTGTCTTCCAGCAGCCGAATCTATGCCGTCCAAGGTAGTAGCACCCAGGGCAGCTCACTGATGTGTTGATGTTGCATGCGCCGTAGCGCAGTCCCGCGATGGCCATGATCGGCTTGAACGTGGAGCCTGGCGGATATACGTTGTTGACACAGCGATTCTGCAGGGGCCTGTTCCTGTTGCCAATGATCCTCTCCCAGTCGGCAACCTTCACCCGTTTGACGAAGATGTTGGGGTCGTAGCTGGGAGTGCTCACCATCGCAAGCACAGCGCCGGTGCGCGGGTCGATAGCAACAGCGGCGCCTGTCTGCTTGCCCAAGGCGCGGTAGGCGGCGATCTGGAGGTCACGATCGATGGTTAGCTTCAGTGCATGGCCGGGGGTTGATGGCTTCTCACCGAGAACACGAACCACACGGCCGAAGGCGTTGACTTCGATCTCCTTGCCGCCGTCAACGCCTCGCAGATCGGCCTCATACTGCTTTTCCAGCCCCGCTTTGCCAACATAATCGCCGGGCTTGTAGTCCATCTTCGCCAGGCGAGCCTGCTCAAGCTGATCCTCGTCGATCTCGCCAAGGTAGCCCATGATATGCGCAACCGCCGCACCATCCGGGTAGTTCCGAATCTGATCCAGCTCCACGCTCACGCCTGGCAGACTCATCCTCAGTTCGCCTATCCGGGCGACAGTCTCGAGCGAGGCGTCGATCTTGATTCTGACAGGCGAACCGGGGCGCAAGCCGCCCTTCTTGAATATGGCCTGCATCTCGCCGGGGGGAATGTGGAGGACGTCGCAGAGAGTAGCAAGCGCTTCCTTGTCCTCCCTGAGCAGATCCGGCACGGCAGTCACAACGAACTGGGGTCTGCTCGTGGCAATAACGCGGCCCTTGCGATCAAGAATGGTGCCACGAGGCGCGCGAGTCCGGAGGAGTTTCCTTCGGTTAGCCTCCGATTGATCCATCAGTTCCCCACCCATCGCGATCTGGAGATACCAGAGCCGCGCGATCAAGACCAGGAAGAGGACGATCACCAGCCCGGCAAGTTGATTGATCCTGGCGTGAAGCAGTTTGCGGTCTTCGTGGGGAGGGAGCAACTTGTGTTCCTACCTTCGCCTGTGGACAGTGCAAACTTCCGTGGGGAGCTGGTCCTGCGGGAGCTTCTTCATTACCTTGGGGCAGTTCGGTCCCGCAAGCATGCCGGAGTCAGTGCAGACCGGAACCGTGACCAGTTGCTCGGTGCTCGCCTGCTCCGGAGGGTTCGGTGCGACCGCTGGTCTGTCGTGTGTCTCTCTTGAGGCAGAACCGGCACCGTGAACGGTGCAATAGGAGGAGGGCTCGTCGCCAGGCGAGAAGCCCTGGATTCTGGTTGATGGACATGCCGATGTCGCCAGAAGGTCAGTGTCGTTGCAGATGCGCAGGGCTCGCCTTTCATCAGCAAGAGCCACATCCCGATCGTCAGCGCCACCATCATCGTTCTGAGCCTGACGGTCGCGATGAGGGGTTTCCTTACGAACGGGCTTCTTGGGAGGAGCTTCGGCTTCCGCGTGGATGCGATCGAATATCGGCAGGGCCTTCTGCATGAACTGCCGCCATATAGGCACACACACCGTGCTGCCGTAGGCGTTCTGCATTGGAGCGTTGTTGTCGTTGCCCAACCAGCACGCGGCCACAAGCTTACCTGGGACATAGCCGATCCACCAGGCATCACGATCTTCGTTGGTTGTGCCCGTCTTTCCCCTTGCCTGCGATACGGACGACGCCGGCCTGCCTGTTCCGCTCGTCACGACTGCTCGCAGGCACTCGTCCATCATCTGGCAAGTCTTCTTGGAGATTACCTGCTGACCCTCCGGAATGGTGTCCTGAATCGTGTCGCCGTGCACGTTCGCAATCCGAACGATCGCTACGGGTGGCACGTGAACACCCTCGTTGGCAAACGTGCAGTAGGCGGAGGCCATTTCGATGGGATAGACGCCCTTGATTCCGCCAATGGCGATCGGCAGGTATGGCTCCAATTCGGCGGTAATGCCCATTAGCTGGGCATACTTGATGACCTTCTGGACCCCGACCTTGTTAGTTGTATAGATGGCGCACGTGTTAACGGAGTTGGCGATTGCGCTCTTGATTGGCATTGAGTAGTAGTGGCCGCCGTCGTAGTTCTGGGGCGTCCAGGACTTGCCGTTCGCGCCTGGATATGATCTTCTGTGTCCATCTACGGAGGACCTGGGCGTCATGCCCCCTTCCTCGAAAGCGGCAGTGTAGACGAATGCTTTGAAAGCGCTGCCAGGCTGGCGTCGTGACTGCGTGCATCGGTTGAAGAACGAGCTTGGATTCACGCTGCCAACCATTGCCCGCACGTAGCCAGTAGCAGGCTCGATGGCCACAAAGCAGCCCTCGGTCACTTTGCGCGACCGCTCGAACTTCCTGACACCGCTCCTCAGCGCTTCCTCGGCGGCTTTTTGCATATCATAGTTAAGCGTCGTGTAGACCCGCAGCCCACCGCTGAACAGCACGTCATCGTCGTACTGCTTGCGCAACTGGGACATCACATAGTCGACGAAGTGTGGCGCCTTGTAGGTGTTGCGCCCGCGCACCTTTGGCACGATGTGTGTCTTCTCAGCAGTCGCTTGCTCTTGCTGTTGGGCCGTGATAAAGCCCTGGTCAGCCATATAAGCCAGCACCGTATCCCGGCGTCCGAAGGCCGCCTTCGGGTTATCGTGAGGGGAGTAGCCTGATGGCTTCTGCGGAAGTCCGGCAAGAATCGCACACTCGGACAGGTTAAGATCGTCCACATCCTTGCCAAAGTAGACCTTGGAAGCCGCCTGTACGCCGAAAGCACCGCTGCCGTAGTAGACTTGGTTGAGATACAGCTCGAGGATCCTGTCCTTTGTGTAGTTGCGCTCGAGCATGATGGCGAGCACGGCTTCCTGAGCCTTACGCTCGACTGTCTTGCGCCGTGTGAGGTAGACATTGCGGGCAAGCTGCTGGGTAATGGTGCTGCCACCGCCCCTCGTCCTGTCCTGACGGATAATCCCCCAGATCGCGCGGGCGATCCCTCGCATGTCAACGCCGGAGTGCTTGTAGAAGCGCTTGTCCTCGATTGCTACCGTAGCGTTGCGGAGGTTCTCGGGAATGTCCTTGAGCGGGACATTGGTGCGATCCTCGCGGAATATGCGCGCGAGAATCGTGCGATCGCTGGAGTAGATGATTGTGGCCTCTGGAGCTTCGACATCCTGCATCTGCGATAGCAGCGGCGACAGGCTGACAAACATCGCCAACCCGACGCCCACCGACGAGCTGATTCCAAGTAGGATCGCAATCTGCAGACACGTGACGAAGAGCCGAAGCCGCGACTTCCTTCGCCGTTCCGACCTTCTCGCATAGCTGGGACTCATGTTGTTGCTCCGAACACCAACTTGATTATAGGCTCGCGGCCAGAGAGTGTCAACGCGCGCACCCCTCATAGTATACGCAGGCGCTCCCCCGTTCGTTTACACCCGCGCTCGCCTGTTGTTTGCACCAACACCCCTCTGTTCGTCTACGCCCGCGCGTATGAACACGCGTTTCTCTGGAAGGACTCTCCACGCACGACGTCAAAACGGCAACTGGAAAGCGATTCACAACATTCCTGCGATAGCTCGTGAAAGCGCTTTCACGTTAGTCCACCTCAAGAGGAACACTCCATGCGAATGCTTGCGTGCTTGGCGGCGGTGGCCGCAATGCTTGTCCCTGCGGCCGGGACAACGGCTGTGGTGAACCCATCAGCAGACATAACAGGAACTCCCATCGAGTTCGGCATACGTGATCTAAACCGGACGCTAGCGCCCATCACTGCCGACGTCAGTATCCGCGTTCTGACTGTCAGCGACGCTGCCGATGCAACCGCCCAAGCCGTGATGAAAGCAGTGCCCTCGAAAGCGGAATCGTTCGCGATCGCCAGGTCCGGCAAAGACATCATCATAGTGGGACGAGACGCGACCGGCGCGATGTATGGCTGCCTCGAGCTTGCTGAGCGCATCAAGATGAACGGCAACAGGACTCTCAACATCAGGAAGCCGATCGTCCAATCACCCGCTGTGGAGTTTCGCGCCATCAACCCGTTTATCACTGTGCCCTACAACGAGACCGACGAGAGCTGGTACTTCCTCCAGACCGACTACTGGGAGGGGTACCTCGACCAACTCGCCCGAGCCCGCATTAACTGGGTCGATCTGCACGGAATGTATGACATCAGGTCGACCGGGTTTCCGAACCTCTATCCTTACTTCATCGCGTCGGAACAGTTCCCGGATGTGGGCGTGGGGCCGGAGATTGCCGCCCGTAACCTGGCGATGCTCAACAAGATCATAGCCATGGCCAAGGCCCGCGGCATCAAAGTCGCATTGATGAGCTACTCCGCCGGTTGGAAGGGAACAGGGCGCACGCCAACGTCAGAAGCAACGAGCGAGAACCTGGCAGCCTACACGCGTGAAGCGGTGCGCAAGATGATCGATTCCTGTCCGGACCTGGCCTGGATCGGCTTCCGGATCGGGGAATCAGGGCAGAAGGAGGACTTCTTCCTCAAGAGCTACATACCAGCCATCGAGGAAGCCAGCCGGCAGATCCCACTCTACACCCGAACCTGGATCACAAAGAAAGACCAAGTGCTGGCGATTGGCAGGCAGTTCCCTGGGCGGTTCTATGCTGAGATCAAGTACAACGGCGAGCAGTTCGGGCCGCCATACATCGTCGCCGGCGGACGGATGCAGGACTGGAGGGATTACTCATATCGGGAGTACTACTCCTACCCGCGCTCATACGACATCCTCTTCCAGCTCCGTGCAAACGGCACGCACCGCGTGTTCTACTGGGGCAACCCGCTCTGGGCGGCGCGCGCCAACGAATGCAGCACACTTGCGGGTTCGATCGGCCTATGCGTTGAGCCGATCGACGCTTACTACCCTAAGTATGACTACCGCCACCGGCCCGATTCGCCGAATCGGTGGTTCAAGTGGCAGTGCGAGCGAGACTGGTACTGGTACGACGTCTGGGGCCGGACTGCCTATGACCCGTCGCTCGGGCGCAGCGACAGACTGTGGAAGCATCTTCTGGCCAAACGCTTTGGCAAGGCTGCGGCAGGTGATCTCTACGAGGCTCTTAACTGGGCGAGCATGATCGTGCCGGACTACTACACCAGCTACTGCCTGGGTCCCGACCACCGGCAGATGGCAGTCGAACTCGAGTGGGGTGGAACGGTCAAAGACTGGGCGAAAGGTGAGCCGCTAGACGGACAGAACATTCAGTCGCCGGCCGAATATGCCCAGAGCCTGATCACGAACCAGCCCTCGGCGCGCGCTAATCCCATCACGATGGCGGCCTATGTCGCGCAGGAGGCCCGAGAGACCCGCAAGTTCGTCCAACGAGCCAGAGCAAAGATGAAGACCCCCACCCCGGAGTTCAACGACCTGACGACCGAACTCCTGATGCTCGCTGACCTCGGGGATTACTTCTCGCACAAGATGATCGCGGCGGCCCATTTCGCGGTGATGACTGCCTCGAACGATGTCTCGCTCGTACCAGCGATCCGCAAGGAACTGGGCTCCGCCGCGCAGGCTTGGGGCAGGCTCGCCACAATTGGAGACAAGCACTACAAGCCGTTCATCGACACGCTCAGGATGCACATCGAGGACTACACCTGGACCAAGGAGGGCGAGAAACTGCCTCAGGACCTGGTAGCACTGGACGAGGCTGTGGCCGAAATCCGAGCTTCTGGCAGCAAAGGCAAGGCCCCTGCTGTCCAGGTTGGTCTTCCCAGGCCCGGCCCCCAGATCGCAAGCTGCAGATCCAGCGTGAAAGACGCTGGCGAGGCGATGAAGAGGCTGATTGTCTCCGTGCGTTTTCAGACCAACACCGAGCCTCAGCAGGTCTTCCTAAGGACTAAGCCTTTCCCCTCCGACAAAGGGCCTTGGACACTGACTCCTATGGTGAAGCGGCTGAACGCCTGGACCAGCGAGGCCGACGTCCGGCCCGAAGGCCTGATGTGGTGCATCGAAGCCCTCGACGCCAAAGGCAACGGCACGATGTGGCCCGACTTCCGCAAGGAGACACCTTACAAATATGTGGAGCCGTGGGAGGTCAAGTAGCGGCGTCTGAATAACAGGGTACCGGCAACATACCACGGGGGAGGTTTGATGCCTCCCCCGCGCTGCTCCTATGGAGGTACCCATTGGCCAAACCATCACGCAAGACCCATATCAACTGGGGCATCATCGGCTACGGCGGCGCGTTCAACATGGGCAAGCTGCACGCAGATTCGATCAACTCCTGCAAGGGGATGAGCGTCATCGCCGTATGCGATGCGAACCCTGCTCGCGCTGAGGCGGCAGCCAACGATCTGCCCGGCATCAAGACCTACACCGACCACAAGGAGATGCTCAAGAACAAAGAGATCGACTGTGTGGTCAACATTCTGCCGCACAACCTGCATTACCCCATCACCATGGACGTGCTCGCTGCGGGCAAGGGCGTCTGCCTCGAGAAGCCGTTCTGCATCACCACCGAAGAAGCGACCAACATGATCGAACTGGCGAAGAAGAAGAAGGTGCTCCTCACCGTCTTCCACAACCGCCGGCACGATGGCGACTTTATGGCCGTGAAGGAGTTCGTGGACAGGGGAATGATCGGCGACGTCTTCCGCGTGGAGATGTTCATGGGCGGCTACGGCAAGCCAGGCAAGTGGTGGCGCAGCGTCAAAGCTATCTCCGGCGGCAACTTCTACGACTGGGGTGCGCACTTCGTGGACTGGATGCTCAACTTACTGGAGGGCCGCAAGATCAAGAGCGTGACCGGCTTCTACCAGTGGAACCGTGTCTGGAAAGACGTCACAAACGAAGACGAGACCCAGGCGATCATCCGATTCGATGACGATGTGGTTGCCGACATCACCATGTCTCAGATAGCCAAGGCCGGAAAGCCTCGGTGGCGCATACTTGGGACAAAGGGAGCGATCGTTGACAACTGGGACGGCAAGTTCAAGGCCTACCTGGATGTCAAGGGCTACCCGGCGGAGACCGAGGTGGCATACAAGCCCACGACCTGGGAGACGTGGTACCCCAACCTGGCGGATCACCTCCTGCGCGGCAAGGAACTCGAGGTCAAACCCGAGGAGGCCCGGCGCGTGATCATGATCATCGACTATGCAGAGCGATCAGCACGCGAAGGCAAGACCCTGGACACACCGTTTGACTAAGCCCGTAGCAGCTACGGTCTATAGAATCGTCATTTCGAACCCTTCGACCGTGCTCAGGACAGGCTCCGTGAGAGATCTGCTTTTCGATCGCTGCCGAGACCTTGCGAAAAGCAGATTTCTCGCCCTGCTCGAAATGACTGTGGGCCCGACTGAACTCTTACGCGCTCCCCAATGACTTGCCTGTTTGAGTGCGGGGTGCTGTGGGAAACCTGCAGGTGACGCAAGCGACGAGGGCGGGTATAGCAAGCCCCTGAACGCATCTGGAGGTGACCCAAATGCCTGTTGACCCCGTGTGCGGAATGGTTGTGGCAGAGGAGCACGCTGCTGTCTGCACTGACTATCGCGGCAAGCATTTCTGCTTCTGCTCGGAAGAGTGCAAGGATGAGTTCGACACTGACCCGGAGATGTATGTGGCTGAGACCGCCGAGGCGGCCTACGAAGGGGAAGAGTCATTCTGACTGAGCGGTTTGTGTTGTCTTATCCTGTCCGGAATGCCCCCTCCCGCATCGGCTGAAGGGGGCTTCACTGTGCGTCCCCACGCCACCTCACCAGTCGAAACGAGCCCTGCAAATGCTCCTTGATAATCGCCGCGAACCGTGGTAGAATACTATCGGCTTGGAGAGGTGGCTGAGTGGTCGAAAGCGGTCGCCTGCTAAGCGATTGTGCGGTCATAAAGCCGCACCCCGGGTTCGAATCCCGGCCTCTCCGCCATTCTACGTCCCACTTCTGAGATCAAAATCAGCCCTGTCGGATACTCCGGCAGGGCTCTTGCACACATCTGCACTCACGCACTCTGGTATGCAATCATACGTAGACCGGCTCCGCCGCGAGCCGCCGAGTTGTTCATCAGAGGCAGCCACTCAGTGAATGTGCCCGTGATGTAGTAGTAGCAATCCCCGATGTCGATGTTCTGCCACTTCACAAGCCCATCTACGACGGCGCCCGCGAGCTGTCCTCTTCTTGCTCATCCGTCCGCAAACAAAGGCTCGTGCGCTTCGGGAACAAGATTCCCGAAAGACCGGAAGACATCCACAAGTCCTTATGCAGCCGCTCGTCCAAGCTGATCTGGTAGCCACGATGACTTCGTCAGCTCACAGCTAGTCCTTATCTCGATAGTACTTAATGACATCGATGCCAGTTTCGCCGAACTGCAGATGATACACACACCCGTCTGAACCGATGACGGTCTGACTTGCTCTGCCACCGAATTTGTTTGACGGAAACCGCCATTGTTCTCTGCTATTCCCCTGACTGTCTAAGCGCCAGGTGACCTCTTCGGATTTCGCCTCTAGCCTGCTACTTATCCGAACCGGACTTGGCAGACGTACGGTAGACTCCGCCACCAGCCCTCCCGCAGGATCAGCAATGACCCGTGCAATCTGCTGATCGCCTGCCCCTCCAGGAGTACTCCCCTTACCAGCCGAAAAACTCGGCCTGACTTCCCGCAAGACATCCCCACCTATACTCTTGCAGATCATCGGAAAAAGGGAGTATCTGC
>CAZFYZ010000045.1:0-4689 GCA_964523735.1 uncultured bacterium
GCCCGACGCGGCGCTGCCCGTGTGGAACGGCGAGCTGTACCTGGAGCTGCACCGCGGCACCCTGACTTCCATAGCGGGGATCAAGCGCGGCAACCGGAAGTCCGAGTTGGCACTGCGGGACGCGGAGTTCGTGGCGACACTGGCTGCTCTGCGCGGGTCGGCGTATCCTGCAGATGAGCTTCTGTCGATCTGGAAGAGGCTGCTCACCAACCAGTTCCACGACATCCTGCCGGGCTCATCGATCGTGAAGGTCAATGAGGAGGCGGTTGAGGAATTCGGGAAGATCGTGGCTGATGCGCAGGCCGTCACACGCAGGTCAGCCGAGGCCGTGGCGGGCAGTGGAAGCAAGATGCTTCTGGCGAACACGCTGAGCTGGGCGCGAACCGGAGCGGTCATTGACGGTGTGCCCGAGGGCAAGACAATCGCCGGCGCCACGTGCCAGTGGATTGATAGCCCGTCTGGCGAGAAGAAGCTGGCTGTATCGGGGCTGGAGCTGCCTGGGCTGGGCGCTAAGGCCGTTGATCTCGAAGCTGGTACCAACGCAGCACCCTCACCGTTCAAGCTCCAGGGCGATGCTGTCGAGACCCCGTTCGCGGTTGCCAAGTTCGATTCGGCCGGCAGGATCGTCTCTCTAGTCGAGAAGGCATCCGGCAGAGAGGTCGTCGCGGAGGGCGGCGTGCTGAACGGAATAGAGCTTGGCGAGGACATCCCCGAGGCTTGGGACAACTGGGACATCGACGCGGATCAGGAAGCGAAGATGCGTCCCGAGGACCGGCTTCTCTCCCGCAAGGTCGTCGCCGACGGCCCGCTGCAGCTCCGCATCAGGAGCGAGTACCAAATCGGCCGCCGGTCGAGCATGATTCAGGACGTTGTCTTCCACTCCGACAGCGCCCAGATCGACTTCGAGACCGTGATCGACTGGTCCGAGAAGCACACCCTTATGAAAGCCATGTTCGACGTGGACGTGCTAGCCGAGACAGCGCGCCACGAAATCCAGTATGGTCACGTCGATCGCCCGACCCACCGCAACTATCCCCAGGATGCGGCCAAGTTCGAGGTAGTCTGCCATAAGTGGATGGACCTCAGCGAGAGCGGCTTCGGGGTTGCGCTGCTGAACGACTGCAAGTATGGAGTCAGCGTGCACGGCAAGCGCATCGGCCTTAGCCTGATCAAGTCCGGCACTCACCCCGATGAGCGCGGCGATGAGGGCAGGCATGTGGTCACCTACTCGCTGCTGCCTCACGACTGCGCATTTTCAGTCGAGTCCGTTGTTCGTCCGGCCTACGAGCTGAACGTGCCGGTGCTGGCGTTCCCAGCGAGCGATGCTGCGAGCGACATCTCAAGCCTGGTCACCGTTGACTCTCCGAACGTGATCGTGGAGAGCGTCAAGTGGGCCGAGGACGGCGGCGGGCTCATAGTCAGGCTCTACGAGGCAGGCCGGTCAGGCGTCTCTGCCGATCTCACATTTGGCACGCAAGTAAAGTCGGTAAGCGAGTGCAACCTGCTCGAGGAGAATCGCCAGCCTCTCGCGCTCTCAGCCAACCGGCTGAGCCTGCGCTTCCGGCCATTCGAGATCAAGACGCTGTATTGCGCGGTGTGATGGAGTAAACTACGAGGGCCATACTTCGGGACGCAATGCAGTCGCGAAGTATGGCCCTCTGTGAACTGGCAGGCCGGACCATACGAAAAGCCCCCATAGTGGAGGCTTTTCACGCTCAAAACCTGGCGGAGGGGGGGAGATTCGAACTCCCGGCCCCTTGCGGGGCGACGGTTTTCAAGACCGCTCCGATAAACCGCTCTGGCACCCCTCCGCGTTGTCTGCTATATTATACAGCAACGCCGCACGCCATTTCCAGCTCAAATTTGATTTGACCAGTCGCGGCCCTGGGTTGTATAATAACGGTTTGGGGAACCTCACACCAGGAAGCATCTCCCGGAATCGGCCCTCAGATGGCGTCGAATCCAATCTCAACCAGCGAGGTAACGGCGGCAGCTTATGATATTTCCGTCCATGGACAAGCTCGAAACTTGGGGGAGCAAGTACGCTCTCGTGACTCTGGCCGCGAAGAGGGCCAAACAGATTAAGAGCGGCGCGCCGCCCTTGGTCGATACTGATTCTCGCAATCCGCTCACCATCGCGCTCGAGGAGATCGCGGCGGGCAAGATCACCTGCGTGGTCTCGGATGCCGATCTGGTTCTATCCACCTCGATCGAGCCCGAGGTCGCTGAACTGCTCGCCATTCCGGTCGAAGCTGATGAAGAGGCCGAGGAACTCCTCGCGGTAACCACCGAATCCACCTCCCTTGATGAAGAAGAGGAGGAAGAGGAAGAAGACGAGGAGAAGCACGAGGGAGACGAGGACGAGACCGAGGCCGAGGAAGAAGAGCACGAGGACGGTTGGGTCAGCGGACTTGAGGATGACACTGACGAAGAGCATCCGCTGGGTCTGGATGAAGAAGCCGAAGCCGATGCCGATGAGCCTGTGGAAGCGGTAGAGCAAGTAGAGGAGCCCGCTCCCAAGCCTCGCCGTGGCCGCAAGCCCAAGGCCGCTGCCGTGGAGCCCGAGCCCCAGATAATGGCAGAGGACAACGAGTCAGAAGAAGACTCCGAATAGTTCGGTCCAAGCATCCGATGCTGTAGGGGCGAAGCATTCGCAGGGAACTGCCGCGAATCAGCGGCGCCGCTTGCGTGCAAATGCTTCGCCCCTACTCAACGTTGAAGCTGAACCGCTTTTGTAGCGGGGTTCTCTGAACCCCGGGCGTCGGAGACGCCTGCTACAACGCAGTCGGCGACCGTACAAATATGGTTGACAAACGCGATTACTACGAAACATTGGGCGTCTCCAGAGGCGCGAGTCAGGATGAGATCAAGCGAGCTTTCCGCAAGCTTGCCCAGAAGCACCATCCCGACGTAAGCGAACATAAGCAGGAGGCCGAGGATCGCTTCAAGGAGATCAACGAGGCCTACCAGGTCCTCTCCGACCCCGAGAAGCGCGAGGTCTATGATCGCTACGGCCATCGCGGGCTCGAACAGAACGGCGGTGGCGGCTACGGCGGGTTCGGCGACTTCGGCTTTGGCGGGCTCGGGGACATCTTCGACGTCTTCTTCGGCGGCGAGCGCCAGACCACCGGTCGTGGCAATGCTGCCGAACGAGGCAACGACCTGCGCTACGACCTCGAGCTAACGCTTGAAGAGGCCGCCCACGGTATCGACCGCGAAATCAAGTTCCAGCGCATGGAGTCCTGCGAAACCTGCAGTGGCAGCGGCGCGGCGCCGGGCTCGCATCCCGAGACTTGCAGCGTCTGCCACGGCGCAGGACAGGTTCGACAGCAGCAGCAGAGCTTCTTCGGCACGCAGATTCGCATCACCACCTGCCCCCGCTGTCATGGTGAGGGCCGCGTAATAGGCTCACCCTGCGCTACGTGCGGCGGCCACGGCCGAGTGCGCAAGAGCGTCACCAAGACCGTCAACATCCCGGCGGGCGTGGATACGGGCATGCGTATCCGCCTGTCAGGCGAAGGGGACGCCGGCCTGCGGGGTGGCCCGAGAGGCGACTTGTACGTCTTCACCCACGTCCGCAAGCACGACTTCTTCGAGCGGCGCGGCAACGATCTGTGGTGCGAGGTCACTGTAGGCTTCCCCCTTGCGGCCCTTGGCGGCACAATCGATGTTCGGACAATCGATGACAAAGAGGAGCTGACTATCTCCCCCGGCACGCAGTCGGGCGAGGTCTACTCTCTCCGGGGCAAGGGGATGCCCGAGCCCGGCGGACGCCGCACCGGCGATCTGAACGTGGCGATCAAGGTCGAGACTCCGACCAAGCTCACTGACGAGCAGAGAGACCTCCTCCGCCAGTTCGCCGAATCGCGAGGCGAAGAGATCAAGCAGGGCGAGAACAAGAGCTTTTTCGAGCGCGTGAAAGACGCTTTTAGCTAGTGGCGGCCGCCGAAATCTGATAAGCAGTCTGTGTCGCCTCCTACTGGTGTGATGGCTCGCATTCGCCTGCGGAGCGTGGAATGCCTATGTGGAGCTCAAGGTGCGATTACTCTGGTTGAGTCGCTTCCGGCAAGCTGATGCCGAGAGTATGATGACGGCAGCGCAGACCGGCGATCTTGACGAGGTCCGCAGGCTGGTTCAGGCGCATTCCGGGCTAGTCAACGCAAGCTGGCCTTTCTTGAGCAACTGCTTCCCCCTTTCGGATGCGCTTATATGCGGTCGTGAAGACGTGGCCCTCTACCTGATTGAACATAGGGCAAGTCTTCGGAGGGGTGCCAGTCAGTACGGTACGCTGCTCCACTATGCGGCAGGCAGTGGGTTGACGCGGGCAGCCGAGGTGTTGATCGATAGGATCGGCTGTGTCAACGCAAAGAACTTTGAGCACGATTCGCCCCTGCATGATGCTGCCCGCAGCGGTCACGTTGCGGTCGCGATGTTGCTGTTGCGCCGTGGAGCGGATATGAACGCGCGCAACGCCTCCGATCTGACGCCGCTTCAGATTGCTGCTCATGGTTCGCATGTTGGTCTGGTCAGGAAGCTCTTTGAGGCCGGCGCGGAGTGTCAGCGGCTTCACGTAGCAGCGATTCTCGGTGACATTCCACTTGCTGAGCAGGCCGTCGCCGAGGGCGCCGATGTGAATGCTCGCGACCCGAGAAGGATGACGCCCCTTCATTGGGCTGCTCTCGGTGGGCC
>CAZFYZ010000045.1:4699-23622 GCA_964523735.1 uncultured bacterium
TGCTGAGTCGAGGGGCGGATCCGTCTATCTATCCAGGCTTCTTGCCTTTGTCTGTGGCTGTCTCCAATGGCAACGAGGCTGTCACGGATCTTCTGCTGGATGAAAGCGATAGGACAGGTGTTCCGCCTTTCCATTGCGGCACCCTCGTCACTGAGGCGATACGTAAAGGACATATGGCTATTGCCGAAGGGCTGATTGGTCGCTGGGCCGATGCGGGCGCTTTGGTCGACGGTGAAGTGGGTGCTCTGCATCTCGCGGCTGCGGCAGGCGACGTGCATCTTATGCAGATGATTATCGAGCGCGGCGGCAGACCAAACGGCGGCACCGGTTACTCGCCATTGCACTTTGCCGCCTACAATGGACACCCGGATGCGGTGCGTCTGCTGATTGATCGCGGGGCTGAGGTTAGCGCCGCGGACTCAGGCGGTCGTACACCGCTGCACGAGGCTGCCGAGGCGGACCAAGCGTCCATAGTTGAGATGCTCCTGTCCGGCGGGGCTGACCCTTATCATCGCGACAATGAGGGCAAGACTGCTCTTGACGTTGCGAGAGAGAGGAACAGCGAGAAGTCGATTGTCCTGCTTGCCAATGCCTCCGGCTGATTACGTTCCTAAGAGACACTGATATGAGATGGGCTGAGATAACAATCGAGGCGACTGAGGCTTCCGCCGATGCCGCTACGAACATAATGATCGAAGAGGGCTGCGGCGGGACTGCCTCGCGCGAGCAGGCCGACACCGTAAGTGTCACCGGCTATCTACCGGTCGATGATCGACTGGAAGGCAAGCTCACAAGCATTCGCGAGCGTGTCAGGCTGTTGCCGGAACTGGGGCTGGTGCTTATTTCACCTGAGCTCTCGATCAAATGGGTCGAGGACGATGATTGGGCGACCGCCTGGAAGAAGTATTTCAAGCCGATCAGGTTCGGGCGCATTGTGGTGAAGCCCTCCTGGGAGGAGTTCGAGCCTGGGCCGGACGACGTGATCGTCGAGATCGACCCCGGCATGGCTTTCGGCACCGGCAACCACCCGACGACGGCCCTGTGCCTGATGCTTCTGCAGGAGCTCGTGACAGGCGGGGAGATCGTGCTGGACGTGGGAACCGGCTCCGGCATTCTGGCGATTGCAGCGGCCAAACTCGGGGCGTCGCACGTGACGGGACTCGACTATGATCCAGTTGCGGTCGAAGCCGCTATCCGCAACGTCGAGATGTCCGGCTTGTC
This sequence comes from uncultured bacterium, assembly GCA_964523735.1. Lineage (GTDB taxonomy): Bacteria > Armatimonadota > UBA5829 > UBA5829 > UBA5829 > CAZFYZ01. The sequence goes on from CAZFYZ010000045.1 coordinate 5,921, forward strand.
AGACAGGATCGACATCCGTGAGGCCGACAACCCCAGCGCATTCGACGGGAAGGCTGAACTCGTGATCGCCAACATCATCCCCAACGTGATCATCGGTATGGCTTCCGATCTAGCCGCCAAGGTCAAACCCGGTGGCAAACTGGTGACATCGGGCATAGTCATCGAACGGGCTGATGAGGTGCGTACCGCTCTAGAACAGCAGAGCCTGATCTTCAAGGACCAGCGCGTCGATGGCGATTGGGTCGCGTTGGTCCACGAGAAGGCAGACTTCTGATGGGTAACCATCGCAGGTTCTTCGTCGATTGCAGCGCGATCTCCGGCGACGAAGCAACAATTACTGGCGAAATCCTGAGACAGATCCAGCATGTCCTGCGTCTAAAGACCGGGGATACGATCAAGCTCTTAGATGGCTCCGGCACGGAATTTGCCGCGCATATAACATCCCTCACTTCCACCGTCATAACCGCCAGAATAGATAGTAAGGACCAGTGTCCCGCCGAGCCACGGTTCAGGCTGAGCCTCGTCGTCTGCCTGCCGAAGGGCGACAAGATCGAGCTGATCGCTCAGAAGTGCACTGAACTGGGAATATCAGAACTGACCGTTTGCACTTCGGAGCGGACGGTGTCGCGACCGGACGAGCGCAAAGTGGAGGACCGGATAGCCCGCTGGCGAAAGATCGCCGCAGAGGCCTCCGAGCAGTGCGGCCGTGGTCGGGTCCCGGAGATCAGAGGCATCGTTGGGTTTGGCGATGTCGTCGAGTTGGTGAAGCGCGAGCAGTGCGCTCTCGTAGCGTGGGAGGAAGAGTGCGACTGCCTGCGCGATGTGCTCCGTTCTGGCACAAGCCCGGACTCAGCACTTGTCGTAGTCGGTCCCGAAGGTGGACTGACCCGGAACGAAGTAAGTATGCTTAAGCAGGCTGGCGCTAAGTGCGTCTCGCTCGGCAAGCGGATATTGCGCTGCGAGACCGCCGCCATCGCCGCCTGCGCGTTAGTGATGTATGAGATGGAAACGTTGTAGTCGGCGTCTCTGACGCCCGGGGGTTCGAAGAACCCGCCTACAATGTAGTCCCGTGGTCGAAGTTGGGGTTCGGAGAACCCCTCTACAAGTCATATGGCAATCCAAAGACGTGAACACGACCTGGGCATAAAGCAGCTCAGGGTTACGGACAATCTGGAACAGCTCCTCGACGTGCTGCCGCTCTTTCTGAAGCAGCGCCTGGAGGAGCAGGAGGACGTGGAGGATCTCCTGGAGATCGTGCTGGACCTCGGCCGCGAGCCGGAGGCTCGGTTCCCCCTGCGGGTGCTGCAGCTCTCGGATGCGCCGGTCCGGCAGGAGGACCTCGACTACGTCGTCCAGCGCGTGGGCTCGTTCGGCAAGGACAACCGGGCCGGCATCGAGCGCACGCTGCACCGCATCTCCGGCATCCGCAACAGGACGGGCAAGATCGTCGGGCTCACCTGCCGCATCGGCCGCGCGGTCTATGGCACGATCGACATCATCCGTGATGTGGTCGAAAGCGGCAAGAGCATCCTGATGCTTGGCCGACCCGGCGTGGGCAAGACCACCAAGCTCCGCGAGGTAGCCAGGATACTCTCAGACGAGTTCAAGAAGCGCGTCGTGATCGTGGACACCTCGAATGAGATCGCGGGCGACGGCGACATCCCCCACCCCGCGATCGGCCACGCCCGCCGAATGCAGGTCGCGACTCCTGACGAGCAGCACGCCGTAATGATCGAAGCGGTCGAGAACCACATGCCTGAGGTCGTCGTCATCGACGAGATCGGCACGGAAGACGAGGCCTTTGCCGCCCGCACGATCGCCGAGCGTGGAGTGCAGCTGGTAGCAACCGCGCACGGCAACTCGCTGGATAACCTGCTGATGAACCCGACTCTTTCGGACCTCGTCGGCGGCATCCAGACGGTCACGCTATCGGACGAAGAGGCCAAGCGCCGCGGGACTCAGAAGACCGTGCTCGAGCGCAAGGCCCCGCCCACGTTTGATGTCCTGATCGAGATTATGGAGATGGACAAGCTCGCGATCCATCACGATGTCGCCAGCATCGTGGACAAGATGCTTCGCGGAGTGCCGCCCAGGCCTGAGATCCGTGTCAGAAACCCCGAAGGTGAGGTCGAGGTCGTCCAGTCCAGTGACTTTGTCGAGAAGCCGGTCTCGCCAGCCAAGTTCGAGCACATCCACGAGGTCGTCGCGACTCGTCCGCTGCCGGAGATCGTAAAGGTCTTCCCTTACGGGGTCAGCCGCAATCGTCTCGAGCGCGCGATCCGCGAACTGCGCGTGCCAGCCTACATCACCAAGGAGATGGGCGAGTCGGACGTCGTCGTGACGCTCAAGACACACGAGAAGCGCACAACCTCGATACTGCAGGATGCTCGCCGCCGGGCTCTGCCGGTCTACACGATCAAGAGTAACACCTTCGCGCAGATATCCGGCGTGATCCGCGAGATCTTCCACATGGGCCCTTCGAACGAAGAGGAGATGGCGATCCAGGACGCCGAAGACGCGGTCCAGAGGCTGATGGAGACGGGCGAACCGCAGGAACTGATGCCGCAGTCCAGCTTCCTGCGACGTGTTCAGCATCAGCTTGTGGAGAAGTATGATCTGACATCAGAATCGGTAGGCACCGAACCCTACCGCCGCGTCCGCATATTCCGAGCGTAGTGTTGCGTGCCCCCTCACGCTTTGGGGGAGGGCTGGGGAGGGGTTTCGGGGAGGTCGAGGTCGTTAACAAACGTGCCCCCTCCCGCTTTAGGGGAGGGCTGGGGAGGGGTCGGGTGCTAGCTCACAGCCCAACACTCCGGTTCTGCATCTCCTGTCTCAACTGCGCCACTTCCTCGCGCAGGCGGCGGACGTCCTCCGTGAGTGAGGCAATCTCGACGGGAGAGAGGCCGAAGTCGTCCATTTTGAGGATCTTGGCGTTCAGCTCATCCAGCCGAAGCTGCTGCTCCGCCTCGAATCTCTGCCGCTGAAGCTCCAGGTCCCTGTGTTTGAGCTTGGTCCGCATCCAGACGATCGCCAGTACTGTGACGACCGGCGCTCCAAAGAACGCCACGATAGCTATAGCTGCGATGACATCTACGCTCAATGCTTACCTCTGCGAAGGGTCTCTTCGTGTCTCCTGCCTCAACTGCGCCACTTCCTCTCGAAGCCTGCGAACATCATCAGTGAGGGAGGCTATCTCAGCGGGGGAGAGGCCGAAGTCATCCATCTTGAGGATTCTAGCGTTCAGCTCGTCTGCCTGAAGCCGCTCCTGCACAGCGAGTTCGCGTTCCTTGACCTTCAGCTCGCGCAGCTTGAGTCGCCACTTGAGCAACTCCTCAAGAGCGCCAAGGCCGATGCCGGCGAGGCAGATGATGACTATCGCTTCCCAAAGACCCATGGTCAGTACCTTTCACGGCGTGGCAACACAGGTGTTTCGGGATTTGGGTCGTGCACGATCATATGCTGAGCGATGTCACCATGCGAGCACGTCGTCTGAACCTACCGCCTCACCGAAATCCCGAAACACGAAGACAGCGTGGTAATTCGACACGCCGGCTCGCGAGTCCTGTCGGAGAGTCTATTCCGTGTCCTGGAAAAGCGACGCGAAGCGCTCCGTATACTGAAGCTCAATCGATGAGAAGGCCAGGTCGAGCGCGAGGGTCCACAACGCTACCATTGCCTCCTCAGGGGGAAGCTCGAGGGTCTTGGCGAAGAAATCACGTATGACTTCCTCGTAGGAGTTGCAGGGCTCTTCCAGCACTATCCTGTTGGCGACCTTGTTGACCAGCACGTCGTTGTCGAGATTATCCACAAACTCGCGCACGTTGGCCGGAGTCGCGTGCTTAAGCCCGGTCCCGAACTCGTGCCTGACCAGTTTCTTGAACTCCTGAAGCCTCAAATGCTCTACCCCACTCCTCGCGGTAATCCTGAATGATCCATGTAGTACTTTATCCGCAACCAGCCCTTGTGTCAATGGCAAATGGGGAAAGGCATCTCGCCGCTTCACGACTATGGGGTCGGTCTGGTAGAATATACGTGTGAAAACGCCGCAGACACATATTCGCAACTTCTGCATCATAGCCCATATAGACCACGGCAAATCGACCCTCGCGGACAGGATCCTTGAGTTCACTGGCGCGATCGACGCGCGCGAGATGAAAGACCAGGTCCTGGACGGGATGGACCTCGAGCGCGAGCGTGGGATCACGATCAAGATGACCGCTGTCCGGCTGGACTACAAGGCCCGCGACGGTGAGACCTACAAGCTTAACCTGATCGATACCCCGGGCCACGTCGATTTTACCTATGAGGTCTCTCGTTCGCTCGCCGCATGTGAGGGGGCGATCCTTGTAGTGGACGCCTGTCAGGGGGTCGAGGCGCAGACGCTGGCCAACACCAGCCTCGCGATGCACCACAACCTCGAGATCATTCCGGTCATCAACAAGATCGACATGGAACTGGCCGACCCGGACCGCGCCGCCGAAGAGATCGAGAGCGTGCTCGCGATCGAGGCTACCGACGCGATCCACGCCTCGGCCAAGGAGGGGATCGGCACCGAGGAGATACTGGAAGCAGTCATCGAGCGCATCCCGCCGCCGTCTGGCGACCCGGACTCCGCGCTGAGGGCCCTGGTGTTCGACTCGCATTACGATCAGTATGTCGGAGTGGTCGCCTATGTCCGTGTTGTGGACGGCTCAATAGCGCCCGGGATGAAGATCAGGATGATGGCGACGGGCAAGGAGTTCGAGGTCACCCAGGTCGGCGTATTCAAGCCTCGAATGCAGACGGCGGAGAGACTCGATCCCGGCGACGTCGGCTACTTCACCGCGGGTATGAAGAACGTCGGCGACACGCGCCCGGGCGACACTGTCACCGAGGCCTCGCGCGCCGCGAGTGACCCACTGCCCGGCTACCGCGAGATCCACCCGATGGTATTCTGCGGCCTCTATCCGACCGATTCGCAGCAATACGAGGACCTGCGCGACGCGCTCGCCAAGCTCCAGCTCAATGATGCGGCTCTCAAGTATGAGCCCGAAAGCTCGGTGGCTCTCGGCTTCGGGTACCGCTGCGGGTTCCTGGGCCTCTTACACATGGAGATCGTCCAGGAACGGCTGGAGCGCGAGTTCGGCCTGAGCCTGATCGCGACCGCACCAAGCGTCATCTACCGGATCACCAAGACCGACGGCACCGTGTTGGAGATCGACAACCCCAACGACCTGCCGGAGCCGACGATCATCGCCTCGGTCGAGGAGCCGTTCGTGGAGGCAACCATCATCGTCCCCAAGGAATACGTCGGGGTCTCGATAGAGCTGTGCGGCGAGCGGCGGGGGATATTCGGCAAGCTGGAATACCCATCGCCGGATCGCGTTATGATCCACTACGAGCTGCCACTGGCCGAGATCGTCATGGACTTCTTCGACTCGCTCAAGGGCCGGACCCGCGGCTACGCGTCGTTTGACTACGAGCTTTCGGGCTATCGCGAGTCTCAGCTCAGCAAACTCAACATCCTGCTGAACGGCGACCCGTGCGATGCACTCTCGTTTATCACTCACCGCGACCGCGCTTATCCGCGAGCCAAGCTCTTGGTGGACCGGCTCAAGGAAGTGATCCCCCGCCAGCAATATGAGGTCCGCGTGCAGGCAGCGCTCGGCCACAAGATCATCGCGGCCTCGACCGTCCGCCCCTATCGTAAGAACGTAACCGCCAAGTGCTACGGAGGCGACATCACCCGCAAGCGCAAGCTCCTCGAGAAGCAGAAAGAGGGCAAGAAGCGGATGAAGTCCATAGGCTCCGTTCAGATACCGCAGGAAGCGTTCATGAGCGTGTTGAAGATAGGGGACGATAAGTAGGGGTTGGGCACTAGGTGAGGGGTTAGTGCCGGATTAGCGGACCCACGTGCCCCCTCCAGCTTCAGGGGAGGGCTGGGGAGGGGTTGAAGGACTGCTGATAGACGAAAGTGATGGACCTCCCCCTAGCCCCCTCCTGAAGAGAGGGGGGACAGGTGGGTGCTGCTCGAAGGAGTAATTGTGCCCTGGCAACCACGAATATGGGACCCGGAGGAATCCGGCATAGACGAGTACGCACTGCGCCGCTATATGGAGGAGCAGATCTACTCGCTGCCCGGGACGGATCGTCACCGCGACGTGTTCACGGTCCTGCTCACAGGCAGCCGGGCTATGGGGAAGCACACGCCGGATTCAGATGTGGACATCGATGTGCTCTGCCCGCAGGAGGTATACGTCCCGCTGCAGCGGGCGTGCCGTGAGGCTGGGATCACCCGGTCGCGGGAGTCTTTCTGGTGTCCTCTTTCCATCAAAGAGGAGGAGACTTGGCGGCGACACTTCGGCGGGGATGCGGTTCCCCACTTCTGCGTGAACACGCTTGAGAGTGTGGAGCGGCAGTTCGCCCAATGCGACGACGTGGCCATGTGGATATGGTCCAACGCCTGTGTGATCGCCGACCCCAACCGGCAGTTCCAGCGGACACTTGAAGGCTTCTCGGGCTATCCCGCGGAGGTGCTCATACGGAAGATCAAGTACCACTGGCTGATGTGTTGGTACTGGGGCATCGAGGTCTACCCATTCCACCACGACAGCGATGGTGATTTGGTGACCGCAGCAAGCGCGGTACTCAATGCCACGCTCGAGATGATGAGAGTATTCTTCCTGGTGGAAGGCAGGCCCTATCCCTACACGGAGAAGCTGCCGCACTTTGTTCGGACGACCAGGCTTGGCGCCCGATTCGCGCCGTTCCTTGAAAAGCTGACAAGCATCGTTCTGGGAAAGAGCGAGCGCCGGTCGTCTGCATGGGATCGTTTGGATATGGCCAGCGGGCTGTTACTCGATGGCGTGAGCAATCCCGAGACGGTGGAGTTGGAGGAAGAGACGACCAGGGCCATCATCGAGGCTGGGGTCGAGAAAGAGTGGATGGACGATTACTTTGCGAACATGGACGAGCTCCTGCTGGGGAAGCTCGGCCCTGTGCCGTGAGCAGCTGGACCAGGCGCGTAGGTGCCTCCTCCCGCTCTAGAGAGGATTTGAGGTAGTTCCGTAGAGGCAGCAAGCTTGACCAAAGGATTCTTCAGGTACCTCAGGAAGCGTTCATGAGCGTGCTGAAGATAGGAGACGACAAGTAGGTTGACGCCTCCCCGCTCTGATGTGGCCAGCAGGATCAGCCTTCTAGCTGGTTGCAGGCGGAGACAGGTGATTCGGGAGTTGGGCCAGGCGAATCTGGGTAGAACCTGCGCAACAGCCGAAACCCCTATGGAGGCGTCTATGGACGAGACAAGCAGCGTTCCCGGACTTCGCGTCCCTCTAATCGGTGAGGACGCGCCAGCCTTCGAGGCCGAAACCACGCAGGGAAAGATCAAGTTTCCCGACGACTACAAGGGCAAGTGGGTGATCCTGTTCAGTCACCCGGCCGACTTCACGCCTGTCTGCACTACGGAGTTCATGACATTCGCCAGTATCGAACCTGAACTCAAGGCTCTGAACTGCGAACTGATCGGCCTCTCCATCGATAGCACCTACAGCCATATAGCTTGGCTTAGGACCATCAAGGAGAAGATCAAGTATAAGGGCATGGAGAACATCGAGATCAACTATCCTGTGATCAGCGACATCAAGATGGATGTAGCAAGGAAGTACGGCATGGTGCAGCCGTCCTCCAGCGACACCCACGCAGTGAGAGCGGTGTTCTTCATCGATCCCAACGCCAAGATCAGATCGCTTTTCTTCTATCCGGCTTCCGCTGGACGGAACTTCAGTGAAATCAAGCGCCTGCTGATCGCGCTACAGACGGTCGATTGCGAGGAGTGCGCGACCCCCGCCGATTGGCAGCCCGGTGAGGACGTGATAGTCCCGCCTCCTGGTTCGTGCGGCGTCGCTAAAGAACGCATGGAGTCTGTCAGCGATGATCGCTACTGCCTGGACTGGTTCTTGTGCTTCAGGAAACTTGCCAAGAAGTAGCTGCGTGACATAGCCTCAGGGTATGAGAGCGCAATCATCCCGAGCGGGTAGCAGCATAGAGACTCCTGCAATCATTGAGTCGCCGATGCACCAACCGGCGGAGGTGGAAGCGGAAGACTGAACTCGTGCTCATCGCCTGTAAGGTAGCTCTTCAGGTGCGGCGAGTAGGTCCTGAACCTGACCGACTTGCCATCAACAGAGAACTCCATGAGGCGAAGATAGCCGGAGCCGCCTTCTTTGACCATCTGGAAGTTGACAAGTATCTGGTGCACCGTGTTGCCGCTTGCCCCGATACTCGTGAGTCTTCCGGCGCCGTCATTCAGAACGTGGCCGCAGAGGACAAAGGCAACGTTGGGGTTGGGTGAGACAAGCTTCCGCCACATCTCCTCGCCATCATTCGCGTCCACGGATGGGGGCTTCATGTAGATGTGCGGGTTCCAATGCTGGTCGGTGCGGGAGCTGTGGTCGTAGCGAGTGTCGTCACTGTACAAGTAAGCGTGGGTAACGATGATTGCCGATCGCTGCGGGTACTTCTTCAGGACTCTGTCCGCCCATCGGAGGACACCGTTCCTCGGGCCAAACTCAAGCGCTAACACAAGCCAGTCGCGCCCGCCCGCACTGAACAGATGGTAGCTGTTGTCCAGCTTGTTTCTTTCGTAGACGCCGCCGAACGTGGGCAGTGACCTATAGTTGTTCACAGGGAAGTAGCGACTCAAAGAAGAGTCAAGCAACCTTGGCTCGCACCGGTAGTAATCGTGATTGCCAGTAACCAGGGCATAGGGAACCACCCCATCGAGCAGCGACAGACTGCGGCGGGCGTTCTCCCACTCTCTGTCGGAATGACTGTTGGTTATGTCCCCCTCATGGACGACAAACGAAATGCTGCGGCTCTGCACGTTCTCAGCTATCCACTGCGTCTGGGTGGTGAAGATGTCAGGGTAGTCTTCCGAGTAGTGCTGCGTATCCGGAAGCACTACAAGCGTCCACCCAGTGTCCTCGCCTGATACAGGACTCGCTGCCGAAGATGGAAGAATCGAGAACGCAAACGCGGCCGTGACTGCCAGGGTAACTCCGATAGTTCGCAATAAACTGCCTCCGATGCCTGAGCTGGTACCAATATACACTCTGGATTGAACGCACGCAATGATATTGCTGGCACTGCGGCCAGCTTCTATGGTAAGCCGTGGTATAATTCTTGGACTCAGACCAACAGTCTCCGGTGGCAAGACAGCAAGTTCAATGAGAGGCTTCTTCATCACGATCGAGGGCGTCGAGGGCGCCGGCAAGACCTCACTCGCTCAGCTAATCGGCGAGGCGATTGCGGCAGACGGCGGCGAGGTCGTCATCACATCCGAGCCCGGTGGAGACTACGTCGCCCGAGAGATTCGCAAGCTCCTGTTGGAGTCGGCAAGCACGATCTCCGACCGCGCGGAGCTCCTGCTTTTTGAGGCCGCGCGCGCCCAGCACGTGGATACGCTCATTCGCCCGGCGCTGCAGAGAGGCGCGACAGTCATCTGCGATCGTTTCGGCGATTCCTCGCTCGCCTACCAGGGCTGCGCACGAGGGATCGGCATCGACGCAGTGCGTGAGCTCAACGACTACGCGACTGGCGGGCTGAAGCCGGACATAACGATCCTGCTGGATGTCTCAGCCAGCACCGGCCTGGAGAGAACCTTGAGACACGACCGCTTGACCGCCGAGGGCATAGCCTTTCACCTCGCAGTGAGGGAAGGATTCCTCAAGGTTGCCGATGCCGAGCCCGACCGATTCGTGGTCATCGACGCCTCGCAGGACCAGAACGAGGTCCTCTGCCAAGCCCTCGCCGCCATCCGCGAAAGAAGGAAAACGAGTCTCCGACGCACGAAGTAATAGAAAGCACGAGAGAAAGACAATCGCGAAAGCCAGAAAGCTAGAAAGCCCGAAAGCTCCTGCTCTTCTGGTTTTCTGACTTTCGGGCTTTCGCGATTAGGTCCCTTCCGGGGGTGATACTTGAAGCTAATCACCGCAATCATCCACGAGCGTGACAAACAGAAAGTCAGTGATGCCCTGCTGCAGTCGGGGCACAAGTTCACGAATATCGCCACGACCGGCGGCTTCCTGCGCGACGGCAACTGCACGCTATTGATCGGCGCGGAAGACGAGCAGGTGGACGAGATCATCAAGCTCATCGAACAGTACAGCCACGCGCGCGAGCAGTACCTGAACCAGCCGCCGATGGACGCGCTCGCGACCGGCGGAATGCTCATGAACCCGGTCAAGGTCACAGTTGGTGGCGCGATTGTCTTCGTCGTGAACGTCGAGAGGTTCGAGCGAGTGTAGGACAAACGTATCGGCAATCGTCATTTCGAGCAGCGCGAGAAATCTGCTTTTTCGTCGGTTGCCAGCCAGAATCCGAAAAGCAGATTTCTCACTGCGTTCGAAATGACGGGAGTGTGGGCCTGGCTAGTATGTGCAGGTCGTCTTCAGTATGAGTCACCAGGGGTTCGACAAGATCATAGGCCAGGAGCTTGCCAGGCGTGTCCTATCCAAGTCTGCGCGAGAGTCGAACCCTACGCACGCCTATTTGTTCCTGGGGCCCGAGGGCACGGGCAAGCTCACCACTGCAGTCGAGTTTGCAAAGGCGCTGAATTGTCTCTCTCCGGCGGACGGCAACTCCTGCGGAGAATGCGCGATCTGCCACTCGATTGAGCACGGCAACCTGCCGGATGTTCGCATCTGGTCACCGGACGGCAAGAACACCAAGATCGAGCAGATGCGCGAGATGCGCGAGTTGGCGATTCTGCGGCCCATGCGCGCGAAGTGGAAAGTCAACATCGTCGAGCAGGGCGATACGATGAACGAGGAGTCCGCGAACTGCATTCTCAAACTGCTTGAGGAGCCGCCGGACTACCTCATTAACATTCTGCTCTTCAGGAACGCCGCCGCCGCGCTGCCGACCATCAGGTCCCGCTGTCAGACCGTCCGCTTCACCCAGGTCAGCACAACTGAACTCGTCGACCGGCTGATGGACGACTACGGCGTGGGCAACGAAGAAGCCCGGTTTCTGGCCGCCTACTCCCAGGGCTGCCCAGGTAAGGCGATCCGCTTGATCGGAGACACCGAGTTCTTCGGCAGACGCGACGCAATCGCCGGCGTTGCCGCGGCGGCATCAAGCAAGGCCAAACGCTGGAGCGCTCTGAGGCTTGCTGAGGCCCTCCGCGCATCAGGCTCCGCTGCTGCCACCGCCGATGACGAATCAGTCGACGACGAAGAGCCAGAGCAGCCAGCTGCAGACAAGTCCAAGAAGGCTCGCAAAGGACAGCGAGACGCAACCCTCGAGGCACTCGATATTCTGCTGGTCTGGTATCGTGATCTTCTGGCGACTCGCCTCCAGGGCCCCGACGCGGCGCTTGTGAATGTCGATCGTGCCGACGAGATCTCGGCGCAATCAGCCGCCTACCCTCATGCCGGGCGCCTGCTCACGGCCGCGGACGCGATCTCCGAAGCCCGCCGCGCCGTCCTCGGCAACGCTAACCCTCAGATTGTCACCGAAGCCTTGATGATGCGCCTGACGTCGTAATATGGATTGCGGCGATTCATCTACGGCTCCGCCTCCCCCGTCGAGGAACACCCCCATGCACGCGAACGTATAGTAACTGGATGATGCGTCCCGCGCGAAAGGCGAGCACTGGGGTAAGACATGACCAGATACTTGGTGGGTATGCTCCTGATATCCGCTTTAGTCGGAGCGATTGCAATGACTCAGCAGAAACATGACGAACCTGAGATGGTTCGCATCTATGACGCAGCCACTGGCAAGATAGAGAGCGTACCCGTCGTTCGAAAGACGGACGAGCAGTGGAAAGCCCAACTAACTCCCGAGCAATACGAGGTCACGCGTCTGAAAGGCACCGAGCGCCCGGGCTCAGGCACGTGTGGTGTCCCGATCGAGGGCCAACCAGGCATACTTCAGTGCGTATGCTGCGGCACTGATCTTTTCAAGTATGAGCACAAGTACGAGTCAGGCACCGGCTGGCCGAGCTTCTGGGAGCCGGTTTCTGATCTTAACGTGCACACGGAGATCGATGAGAGCCACGGTATGATCCGCACTGAGGTCACCTGCGCCAGGTGCGGCGCTCACCTCGGCCATGTGTTCGATGATGGCCCTCCACCAACCGGCAAGCGCTACTGCATGAATGCGGTCGCTCTCAAGCTCGTCGAGGTAAAGCCCCAGCCAAAGAATGAGACTGCCACATTCGCTGCCGGGTGCTTCTGGGGCGTCGAATCGGCGTTCAGGGGGCTCATCGGCAAGGGAGTGGTCTCTACCCAGGTCGGCTACACCGGCGGCCACACTGAGAACCCTACCTACCAGCAGGTATGCTCGCATACGACCGGCCATGCTGAAGCAGTCGAGGTGACCTTCGACCCGACCAAGATCAGCTACGAGAAGCTGCTGTCGGTGTTCTGGAGCATTCACGATCCAACTACGCCCAACCGCCAGGGGCCGGACATCGGCTCCAACTACCGCTCGGCCATCTTCTACCATTCCGCCGAGCAGAAGAAAGCAGCCGAGGGGTCCAAGGCGGAGCTTGGCAAGTCAGGCAAGTTCAGGAACCCGATCGTCACCGAGATCACCGAGGCCACTAAGTTCTGGCCCGCCGAGGACTACCACCAGCAGTATTCCGAGAAGAGGGGCATCGAACCCACCTGCCATGTTCCGGAGTAGGCGTTGTGAGCATCGCGAGTGTAGGGGCGACAGTCCCCAAAAACTCTGGCCACATGAGTTCAGTCATCTGTACACGTCACTTCGAGCAGGGCGAGAGATCTGCTTTGGACAGCGCCCTCAACTCTCCCTCCCGGCTGGCAGAGCAGATTTCTCACTGCGTTCGAAATGACATTCCCAAAGACTGCGCTCTCTTCTCGCCCGCACCCCTTGACACGCAAACACATGTTCGCTACAATACTCCCTGACAGGTAGACTGGTTAGATAGGAGGACAATGATGGGAAAGATGCTTGGAGCCTGCGGGCTCGATTGCGGTGAGTGCGGAGCCTACAAAGCAACACGGGCGAATGACGCGGCGGCCATTGCACAGGTAGCTCAGGACTGGTCAAAGGAGTACAGTGCGGACATCAAGCCGGAGTTCGTCTGGTGCGACGGATGCACCTCAGATAGCCCGCGCAAGTGCGGCCACTGCGCCGAATGCGACATCCGTGAGTGTGTCGTCAGCCGTGGCCTCGCCAACTGCGCCGGCTGCGCTGACTACGGCTGCGAGAAGATCGCCAGGTTCTTCGAGTCGGTCCCGTGTGCCAAGGGTCGGCTGGACGAGGTCAGGTCGGCGCAGGCGTAGCCTGGCCCATCGCCTGCCGGACGGCGTGAATGACCTTCTCCTCATCCGGCAGGGCCGACAGTTCAAGCTCGCGTGAGTAGGGCATAGGGGTGTCCTCTGAGGCGACACGCACAACCGGGCCGTCGAGGTAGTCGAACGCGTACTGCTGGATGAAGTCCGTCACCTGCGCGCCGATGCCGAAGTAGGGCCAGTCCTCTTCGACAACGACGGCACGCCCGGTGCGTTTGACTGATTCGACTACGGTCTTCACGTCCATCGGGCGGAGCGTGCGGAGATCCATGACCTCGGCGCTGATGCCCTCCTCGGCGAGCTTCTCCGCCGCCTTGAGCGCGATTCCCACCATCCGAAGGTAGGCGATCAGCGTGACATCCGTGCCTTCGCGCTTGACATCGGCTTCACCTATCGGTACGGTGTAGTCTTCGTCCGGCACTTCACCTTTCGTGGAGTAGAGAAGCTGGTTCTCTATGAATACCACGGGGTTGTCGTCGCGGATCGCGCTCTTGAGCAGGCCTTTCGCATCGTAAGGATTTGACGGCCCAACCACCTTCAGCCCCGGCACGTGGGCGAACCAACTCTCGAGGTGCTGCGAATGCTGCGCGCCGAGCTGCATCCCCGCGCCTTCCGGCATTCTGATGACCATCGGCACAGTGAACTGCCCGCCGGACATGTAGTGTATCTTCGCGGCGTGGTTCACGATCTGGTCGATCGCGAGGAGCGAGAAGTTGATCGTCATCAGTTCGACCACCGGCCTCAGCCCGACCATCGCCGCACCGACACCGACGCCAACTATCACTTCCTCGGCAATGGGAGTATCCCGGACGCGCCTCTCGCCGAACTCGGTCCAGAGCTTCTCACTTACGCGGTAGGCGCCCTCATACTGAGCGATATCCTCGCCAATTACAAACACGCGCTCGTCCCGCTGCATCTCCTCCCGCAGCGCCTGGTTCAACGCCTGGCGATACATCATCACAGCCAAGGCTCCACCTCCTGATCGCTGTTGACATACACCCCCTCAGTCAGCGTGTCGAGCGGAGGCAGCGGCGAGGCCTCCGCGAACTCGACCGCCTCCTCAACAACATGGGCGCATTCGGCATGGATGGCTTCAACAGCCTCTTGATCAAGCGTGCCCTCTGCTATCAGCAGAGCCCCATAGTTCTCGATGGGATCGCGCTTGCGCCATTCTTCGACTTCTTCCCTGGTCCGATACTGCGCCGGGTCTGACATCGAATGCCCGCGGAAGCGATAGGTAATAGCCTCCACAAATATCGGCCGCTTCTCCTCACGGACCGATTTGATGGTACGTTCAGCCATCTCTATCACCGCCGGAAGGTCCATGCCGTTCACGGACTCGACCTGCATCGCGTAGCACTGTGCGCGACGGTAGAGGTTGGGCACTGCGGACGCTCTTCCCACGGCAGTCCCCATGCCGTAGTGGTTATTCTCGCAGATGAACAGGATCGGCAGGTTCCAGAGCGAGGCGAGATTCAGGGTCTCGTGGAATGAGCCCTCGTTGACCGCGCCGTCTCCGAAGAAGCACAAGCAGACCGCGTTCTCCTCGCGATAGTTGATCGCGAAGCCCACCCCCGCGGCAATCGGAAGCCCGCCGCCGACTATTGCCGTGCCTCCGAGGAAGCGCTTGGCCTTGTTGAAGAGGTGCATCGACCCGCCTCTGCCGCGCGAGAGGCCGTCTACCTTGCCCATCAGCTCCGCCATAACGTGCTTGGGGTCGGCGCATCGGGCGAGGGCTTGACCGTGTTCACGATATGCGCCGACCACGTAGTCCCGCGGCTCCAGAGGCCACATGAACCCGCTTGCGACTGCCTCCTGACCCGTATAGAGGTGCAGGAATCCGCCGATCTTACGATGCTCGTAGAGCTCATGCGCCTTGTCCTCGAACAGACGCATCAACACCATCTCGCGATAGAGTGCAATCTTGTCGTCCCGGGAAAGCAATATGTCCTCCTGCAATCAGCCTCATCAGAGGCCGCAACAGGGGATTACCCAGAACAGGCAGAATCTATGCGTGCGAGGGGTCGGAGCAGTTGACCTTGTTGGCGTTGTACCACGGCGGATGAGACCTCCGATTGGCGTTATTTCGGGACACCCTGTCCTGAAACCCGTGAGGGAATCCACGAAGCGAAGTATGATTGCACCGGTTGAGGGGTTGGTTTGGACCGGTTTGCCTAGCCCTCAACCGATTCGGCCGCGTGATAAGAACTGCGTACCAACGGGCCACTCTGTACATACCCAAAACCAAGCTCGGTACCAATCTCGTGGAGTTCAGAAAACTCATCCGGAGTGTAGTAGCGGTCTATGGGGGCGTGCTCGTTTGACGGGGCAAGGTATTGGCCTATCGTGAGAATGTCGCAGCCGGCCTCTCGCAGGTCGCGCATTGTCTGCACGACCTCGTCCCAAGTCTCCCCTACCCCAACCATGATTCCGGACTTCGTGCGCATGGTGTTAGGGTCACCGACCTCTTTCGCCACACGCAGCAGTTCCAGCGAGCGCGGGTAGATCGCCTGCGGTCTTATGAGGGGGTACATCCGCTGGACAGTCTCGATGTTGTGGTTGAGTATCTCCGGCGCGGCGTCTACAACCAGCCGCAGCGCTTCCCAATCGCCGCCGAAGTCGGGAATCAACACCTCGACCGTGCAGCCGGTGAGCTTCTCATGGATCTCTCGAATGGTCGCGGCGAAGATCCCAGCTCCGCCATCGGGCAGATCATCACGGGTGACGCTGGTGACGACGGCGTGCTTCAGCTTCAGATGGGCAACCGCTTCGGCGACTCTGCGCGGCTCGTCTTGATCGGCAGGCAGTGGCTTGCCGTGATCAACCGCGCAGAACCTGCAGTTGCGGGTGCAGGTGTTGCCGAGGATCATAAACGTGGCCGTGCGCTCGCGCCAGCACTCACCGATGTTGGGGCAGTTGGCGCTCTGGCAGACGGTATGCAGCCTCGCCGAATCGACTAGCTTCTTGACTTCTTCGTAGTTGGCCCCGGAGGGGGACTTGGCTTTCAGCCAGGGGGGTCTTGCGGGTGGCACTTGCTGTTTAGGTCCTTCCTATGCGTGTTCCGAGTCTATTCTAGCATATCGCCCGGATCACTTGCCATCTCACGCACTCCCGTAAGAGCTGCATCTTCCAAGAGTCATTTCGAGCAGGGCGAGAGATCTGCCTTTCGCTGGATCGGACAAAGCCCCAAAAGCAGATTTCTCACTGCGTTCGAAATGACGAGGCGGATCCCGGGGCTCGGAGAGCCCTGCTACAGCGGCGTGGTCTAGCCTATGGCGTCAGTGCCCATGTAGGGTCGGAGCACTTCGGGCACTTCTATTGTGCCGTCGGGGTGCTGGTAGTTCTCGAGTATCGACACCACCAGCCTCGGCAGGGCGACGCCGGAGCCATTGAGCGTGTGGACGAAGTCGAGCTTTGCGCCCGCCTCCGGCCTGTAGCGTATGTTGGCGCGGCGGGCCTG
Source organism: uncultured bacterium (assembly GCA_964523735.1). GTDB lineage: Bacteria > Armatimonadota > UBA5829 > UBA5829 > UBA5829 > CAZFYZ01. Next base: position 22,682 of record CAZFYZ010000045.1, read on the forward strand.
GAACGCCTCGAAGTTCGAGCAGCTCGAGACCTCCAGCCACTTGTCCACGCCCGGGGCGAACAGCTCCAGGTCGTAGCACTTGGCCGCGGAGAAGCTTATGTCGCCGGAGGCCAGCAGCACTACTCTGTAGGGCAGGCCAAGCTTGCGCAGCACGGTCTCCGCGTTGGCCAGCAGCTTCTCGTGCTCGTCATAAGAAGTCTCTGGGGTGGTGAACTTAACCAGCTCCACCTTGTCGAACTCGTGCACTCTCAAGAGGCCGCGCGTATCCTTGCCTGCGGAGCCCGCCTCCCGACGGAAGCAGGCCGTGTAGGCGGTGAAGTAAATCGGGAGCTGCGCGGCGTCCAGAATCTCGTCGTTGAACATGTTGGTCACGGGCACTTCGGCGGTGGGCACCAGGAACAGGTCATCGTCCTTGTCCGTGTGGTACATATCGAACTCGAACTTGGGTAGCTGGCCGGTGCCGGTCATCGCCCTGCGGTTGGCTACGAACGGCGGGAAGACCTCGGTATAGCCGTGCTCGCTGGTGTGCAGGTCGAGCATCCAGTTGAAGAGCGATCTCTGCAGCCTTGCGCCCAGCCCCTTGTAGAGAATGAACCCACTGCCCGCTATCTTGCTGCCGCGCTCGAAGTCGATAATGTCCAGCGCTGTAGCCAGTTCCCAATGAGGGACGGGCTCAAACGTGAACTCGCGCTTTTCGCCCTCATAGCGCACCACCTGGTTGCCGGACTCATCCTTGGCGAGCGGCGTGCTCTCGTGCGGCATGTTGGGGATGTTCATGAGCGCGTCGTTGAGTTCGGACTCAAGCTCGGCTATCTCGGAGTCCATCTGCTTGATGCGCTGGCTGACGTCGCGCATGCGCTCAATCTCGGAGATCGCGTCCTGCTTGTCGGTGCGGCCTCGAATGGCGGACTGTTGGAGGCATTTGCGACCATGCAGAACCG
>CAZFYZ010000045.1:23632-26840 GCA_964523735.1 uncultured bacterium
CATCCGCTCTATCTCAGCAGACGCGTCCTGCTTGTCGCGCTTCATCTGCGCAATGTGCTCGGAAACGCTATTACGCTCGGCCTTGAGCTGCTCTACGTCATAGAGCATCGCGCGGCGCTTCTCATCCAGGGATAGGAACTGGTCGAGCAGGACGGGGTCTGTGTTCTTCCAGATCATGCCCTGCCGCACGCGCTCCGGCTCGGCTCTTACAAACTTGGCATCAAGCATCTATGGTTTCTCGCTTTCCAGGTTGGGTTCGGCAGTAGTCATTATAGTTAGATGCATAGAGGAGCGTCAACAGAACGTTAGAGTATGTATGTGTTCAGTCCTCTGCACATGTCATTTCGAGCAGGGCGAGAAATCTGCTTTTGCCAGCCTTCGCTTTGGACGGCACGCGCGAAAAGCAGATTTCTCACTGCGTTCGAAATGACATTCCCGCAATACTGAACACTCTCAAGAGTATGAGGCGCTCAGAAGCAACAATCATCCTCGTCATCCTAAGCCCTTTTCCTCGTCATCCTGAGCCTCCATGTCCGTCATCCTGAGCTTGACTCAGGATCCAGAGCCAGTGGATGCAGCGAACTTTCTGCGAAATAGCCGTGTCTAAACTAAAGGGTTCCGCCCGCTTGCCGGATAAGTCATGTACCGGCAGAGCGCGCAGGTCCGCGCAACTTCCGGCGGCCTATCCTTTTCGAGAGAGGTGGTTGAGATGCACAAAGCGTGGATTCTGCCTGCCGTGTGGCTGCTCCTCTTGTCTTGCGCGGCGGGCGCGAAGGCTGCTTCGCGAAACCAGACGGAGGTCAAGGTCCAAGGGATCGTGACCTGCATCGAACCCGACCAATGCTACATCGAGGCCCTCGATCACTCCAGTGGGATCTGGGTTCTCGGCTCCACAGCAAGAGTCGGCCTCGGAGACCCGGCGGCTGCCCGTGGGACGCCCGGCGTGATAATGGGCGAACCCGTGGTGTTCGATGCCCACATACACCCTCACACTGGCAAGAAGTTTACGATCGAACCCCTCGAACTCCCTAACATCGCCCTCGGCGGCGGCTCCGGCCTCTATCCGTGGATATGTGACTATATCCAGTATGATGAACCCAGATGGATCGACAAGTGGACCTGTGTCTACGGCGAATGGGCGCCGGCAACCGGAGACTACAACGTCGGTCTGCTGGTGACGACATCCGGTATCGTCAGATCGATCTGCGAATCCCCGATCAACGGCGCTAAGTGGATCTACATCGACGATGACACCGGCGTTGTCGCCGACTTCGGTGACAAGGGCGTGCTCGTCTACACTGATGCCGAACTCCTGATGGGCGACACCGTAAGCGTCACCGGCATCTCCAGCACCGAACCCTCCCTCGATACCCCGTCTCTCGACACGCCCAACCGCCTTGTGAGGGTAGTCAGGACGCGGGATGCGGGAGACGTGGAGGTATTGGCGCACCAGCAAGGACCGACCTTTCCGTTTTCGGATGAGTTCGACTCGCCGACTCTCGACCCACGGTGGCTGGTCATACCCTTCAACGGCAGCGTATCGACCACGTCTCAACCGGGCTACCTGGCCATAACGATCGATGTGGGGGCCAAGAGCAGCGGTATCAACAGTTATCCGATCGGCCCGGAAGTCGTACAGGCAGTGCATGGGGACTGGGTGATCGACGTCAGACTACGGGCAGAGCAGTTCCAGGATGCCGGAATGAAGGCATGGATCCTGCTGGGCTTTAAGCACTCGCCAATGGACTGGGAGTTGCGTTATTCCAAGACGATGCAAGGCTTCTTGGGACCGTGGCTCGTTCGGTTTTCCTATGAGACGCGCTCTGGGCTGCCACCCGGCACTCTGGTCTGGACTGGCACCATGCAGTGGCCTTCAGACGTCGTCGTGCTTCCTGCCGACACTTGCTACTACAGGTTGACCAAGATAGGGGGACAGGTAGGTATCGAATACAGCTTTGACGGTCTAACTTACCAGCCTGGCGTACAATTCGCCGATCCAGACCGGACGGATTATGACTACTTCACCCTCAGCAGTTTTCTGGAGTCAGGAAAGAACACCGAGCCGTTCACCTACTACATCGACTACGTCCGCTTCACACCTATCCGACAACCCGGAGGCCAGCAATGAAGAGGCTATCAGTGACAGACATAGCGATCAGCCTGACGGTTCTTGCTGTTGCGGCGTTCACTCTGGCGCCCGCGATTGCTCGCATCCAGCGAACGCCAGCCGAAGCCAAGTGTCAGGCCAACCTCCAGCGGGTTGCCGAAGCGATGGCGCTCTATCTCGAAGACAACAACCGCCGCTACCCTACAAACAGGGCGTGGAGCGGGGCCTTCTTGGGGCCAATCGGAAACATTGTCAACCTTACAGATCCAACGTGGGACACAAGGTTCAGATACGGAATCACGTGGGTTGAGGGGCTGTACCCTTACACCAATCAAAGAGCGGAAGCGACTGGCCAGGACGCAGCCAGTTTCTGGCGCTGCCCCAATGCCTCAAGCGCGACGTTCCCGACAAACCCCACCAACCAGTTTCCAAGGGTCACAGTGGTTTTCAACGCCTGTCTCGTGGAGCAGCCCAGGATGATCGTCAGGAACAGCAGGAACCTGATGATGCTGAGGGAGATGGGAAGGCAGTGCACATCGTTGCTCAGGCCTTCAAATATGCTCCACAATCTGCCAAACGACGATGACAGGTACCCACCACAGTACCCGTTCCTGAACATGGCCGATACCCTGAAGACTAACCTACCGGCTTCCGAGTATCTGCTGCACGGCAACGGGTCCTACATCGTCTTCGTAGACGGGCATGTCAAGCACTTCACCATCGACTACTATCCAGCGCAGACTAAGATTACGGCCGCCCGCTGCTGGGATGCGGAGACGCGGCAGTGGTACAACTACTACTGGGCCAACCCAGAAAATGACGAACAGGTAAGGCTCAACAAGACCATCGCAATCTCGCCCTAGACCCCAGACACGCACCGGCGTCTCCGGCACAGGTGGCGCAAAGACCACCGGCGTCGGAGACGCCTGCTACAACGTGTTGACGTCAGAACCCTATCATTCTGAGCGGAGTGAAGAACCTCGGCCCGAAAAGCAGATTCCTCGCTGCGCTCGGAATGACGAGTAATCAGGGCCTATCTCGCGTCGGTGTACACTAGTCAATGATGTGTTACAGTGCATGCCCATGCTCCTGGAGCACTTG
>CAZFYZ010000046.1:0-26661 GCA_964523735.1 uncultured bacterium
GTGCGAAGAAGGCTGGAACTGATAGGGCGAAGATACGGGCGGCCATCGAGAACACAAGAGGCTTCGTCGGCGTCTCCGGAGTGTTCAGTATGACTCGCAAAGACCATAACGGCCTGAGCAAGGACAGCTTTGCGATGGTCACGATCAAAAACGGCAAGTGGATTCTGGCAAAGTAACCTGGAAAAGAGGCGAGGCTGGAGTTCAGCCTCCAGTCTCCTGCCTCAAACTCTAAGACAGGAGAGGGAAATGAACAGATTCATCTTTATGCTGGCCGTCGTGCTGGTGGCTGTCGCGGTTCTGACTGCGGTGCCAGGCGCGGCGGCCTCAAAGGCGCCCTACGTGATTGGCGCTATTCTCTCGACGACCGGTGACAACGCGCCACTGGGAGTCCCTGAGCGCGACACGGTTGAGATGCTCGCCAAGAAGCTCAACGCCAAGGGCGGTATCAAGGGCCACCCGATTAAGGTCGAGTACTATGATGACGGCGGAAAGCCTGACCAAGCCGTGCAGGCATGTCAGAAATTGCTGGCGAAGAAGAATGTGGTTGCCATCATCGGCCCCACACTGACCGGCCCCAGCCTCGCGATTGCGCCGATGTGCAACGCGGCTAAGATGCCGCTTATCTCGTGCGCCGCGAGTGTCAAGATAGTCGACCCGGTTCTGCCATATGTCTTCAAGACGGCGCAGACGGACTCGCTCGCTGTTGCGAGGCTTATAGACTATCTTAAGAAGCACAAGATCAAGAGAATCGCGTTCATCAACGATTCGAACGCGTTCGGCGCGAGCGGACGCGACCAGTGGAACAGGTTCTCCAAAGGTTCCGGTATTACCACTATTGCGATGGAGTCTTTTGGCTCGGGCGACACGGATATGACCAGCCAGCTTACCGCGATCCGCGCGAAGAAGCCGCAGGCCGTTATCTGCTGGGGAACCAATCCCGGCCCCGCCATAGTAGCCGAGAACATGCGCAAGCTCCAGATGAAGATGCCGCTCCTCATGAGCCACGGCATCGCAAACATGGAGTTCATCAAGTTGGCAGGCAAGGCTGCCGAGGGAGTAGTGTTCCCGTCGGGCAAGATTATCGTAGCCAAGGCCATTCCGGCGAGTGATCGCCAGAAGAAGGCCCTGATGCAGTACACAAAGGATTTCACACAGGCATACAAGAAGCCGCCGATTCACTTTGGCGCGCATGCTTGGGATGCATTTATGCTTGTCGCGAATGCCCTGGAGCAGGTTGGCCCCAATCGGACGAAGATTAGAGACCACATCGAGAAGACGAGGAACTTCGTCGGCATTGATGGCGTGTTCAGCTTCAGTCCCAAGGACCACACGGGCTTGACCAAAGACGCATTCGCGATGATCCAGATCAAGAACGGCAAGTGGACCCTGGCCAAGTAGGATTCGTTTAGTCACGAAGGCACGAAAGGGGAGAAAGCACGAAGAGCGTCTTTCGTGTTTTCCCCTTCTTTCGTGCTTTGGTGACGAGAAAAAGAGCCTTCAGCAGAAGTAGCGTTTGGAGCGTAAGTGGAACAGCTAGGTCAGATACCGCAGCTCATCGTTAGTGGCGTGACGAAGGGCTGCATCTATGCAATAGTAGCAATCGGTTTCAGCATCATCTACAACAGCACTCAGGTGATCAACTTCGCGCAGGGCGAGTTTGTCATGATCGGCGCGATGGTTGCGGCAGTGCTGCTTGCCAAGTATGCGTTGGGCTTGGCCTTTCTTGCGGCGATCGTAGCTGGTTGCGCCGTCGGCGCCCTGGTTGCCGTCTTTGTACTTATCCCTCTCAGGAAAGCTTCGCCGGTTACTCTAATCATCATCACTGTTGGCGCCTCTATCATGTTCAGAGGTCTTGCGCAGCTCTTCTGGGGAGAGCAGGCGCGGCCGGTTGCTCCGTTCACCGGAGTGGAGACTGGTGGCGCGATCGAGGACCGCTCATTCCACGCTCTAGGAGCAGTCGTGACCGCGCAGGAGTTGTGGGTCATGGCTGTGACCGTGCTCCTTGTGGTAGGCATGCACTTGTTCTTTAGGTATTCGCTCCTTGGGCAAGCCATGCGTGCTTGCGCGATGAACCAGGCGGGGGCTAAGATCGCGGGCATCAGCGTCAGGCGAGTGATCGTTGCGTCTTTCGTCATGGCGGCTGGCATTGGCGCTGTTGCGGGTGTGACTGTGTCTCCCGTGTTCTATGCGAAGTGTAACATGGGGGCGGCGCTTGGGCTAAATGGCTTCTGTGCTGCTGTACTTGGTGGCTTGGGAAGCTTCGGTGGTGGCGTGGCAGCGGGGATCGTGCTCGGAGTGGTGGAATCGCTTGCCGGTGGCCTTCTGTGGAGTGACTACAAGGACGCGATTGCCTTTGTAATACTGCTGGGGATCCTGTTCATCCGCCCCGAAGGGCTGCTTCGGCGAAAGGCGGAGGCCTGAGTCGATGGCAGTTGAAACAGGCAAGACAGAGGGCGCGGCCCCGGTCGCCCAGCGCACATCTCGGACCTGGACAGGGCTAAAGACTGCGCTTCCATTCGTCATCTTCTTTGTAGTCTACCTCTTTGTGCCGAGATATGCCGCTGATGTTCAGTTGACCACTCTTATCTACATCGGCATCAGCGCGATCCTGGCCGTCGGCCTGAACCTGCTGATGGGATACGCCGGGCAGGTCTCGCTTGGTCATGCGGCGTTCTTCGGGATGGGAGCCTACGCTTCGGCGATACTAACCATCCGTCCAATTCCAGCGGAGGTGGCGCCCGGTTTCTCGGCCGGAGTAGGGGTGATGGCCGGAGCGGCCGCGATGATCTCGCTTATGCGCCTGGATCGCGGCAAACTGGCTGCTGGAGTCGCCGCGCTTGTAGTGCTCGGCTTCGTGTATCCGCATCTGCCCCTGAAGCCATTCCTGCCTGCCGTGGTCGCCGCAATAGCTATGGCGGGTCTGGGGCGCGTCGCCCGCTTTGATTTGTGCAAGGCTGCGTGCTCGGGTGCCATCTTCGCAGTTGTTGTCTGGCTGAGCAACTGGTTCCTGGCAGGCACATTCGCGCGCAACGGAACCTCGCCCTGGACCGGAATGGTCGTCGGTGTCTTCTTCACTGGTCTGGTCGCCTACCTGATCGGTGGGCAGGTGCTGCGCCTAAAGGGCCACTACCTGGGAATGGCCACACTGGGATTCGGCATTATTGTTGAGATTATCTTCCGACAGTGGACTGCGGTTACCGGTGGTTCCAGCGACGGCATCTTCGGCATCCCGACGATCCAGTTCTTCGACTCGATCCCCGGCTTCCTGCGCGGACTACTGGTGTGGGCTGCTGGTGGCGGCGACGTCGATCCGAGGCGGCAGTACTACTACCTCGTGTGGGGGATCGTCTTCCTCGCGCTGCTTCTCGCGGTCAACATCGTGCGATCCAGAGTTGGACGGGCATTCAGAGCCGTACACGGCAGCGAGCAGGCCGCCGCCTCACTTGGCGTCGACACGGAGAGATACAAGATCCAAGTGTTCGTGCTGAGTGCAGCCCTTGCTTCAATAGCGGGCAGCCTGCACGCCCACAACGCAGGGATCGGTTACATCAACCCCAGCGAGTTCAGCTTCATGGCCTCGGTTCAACTGATGGTCATGGTTGTGCTCGGCGGGATGGCGAGCGTTTGGGGCTCACTCTTTGGCGCGGCTGCCATCCAGTTCCTCAAGGATTGGATGCTGGAGCTGGACAAAGCCCACGCGCAGATAATGGGCCTCACCCTCAAGGGTCTCGACCCGATCGTGTTCGGTGCGGTCCTGGTCACAGTCATGATCGTGCTGCCGCAGGGCCTCGTTCGAGGCGTCACCGACGGTCTCGGCGCGGCCTGGCGGGGGATTAGAAAAGTGAGAAAACAAACTCAGGGCAAGAGCCCAAAATAGGCAAAGCAAGCTTGGAATACCTAATCGAAACAAGGCAGGCCACCCGTCAGTTCGGGGGGTTGGTTGCGGTTAACGGCGTTGATATGTGCGTTAAGCCGGGGCAGACGCACGCGCTGATCGGTCCGAACGGGGCCGGCAAGAGCACGCTGCTGAACCTGGTTACGGGCGTCTTTCCTGTCTCAAAGGGAGATATTCTCGTCAACGGCACGTCCATCAATGGCAGATCGTGCCACGAAGTAGCCTCACTCGGACTGGCGCGGACTTTCCAGAACGTGCAGCTCTTCGAGAACATGACAGTGCTTGAGAACGTAATGGTGGGCTGTCACGCCTGGACAAAGCAAGGCATAGCTTCCGGCGCAATCCGCTGGTTCGGACACTATCGCGAGGAGAGGCAGATTCTCAAAGAGTCAATGCGACAGCTCGAGGTAGTCGGCTTGGTGGAATCGTCGGAGCTTCCTGCCGCCAGTCTGCCGTTTGGTAAACAGCGCATGCTCGAGATCGCCCGCGCGCTAGCCTCCAAGCCCAAGCTGCTCTTGCTGGATGAGCCCGCCTCCGGCCTCTCGACCCGTGAGACTGCCGAGCTTTCAACGCTCCTCAACCGGATCGTGGCCGAAGGAGTCACCGTTCTGCTGGTAGATCATGATATGCAATTCGTTATGGAGATATCCGACGAGGTTACCGTTCTCGATCAGGGCGCGAAGATCGCCGAGGGGACCCCTGAGGAAATACAGAACAACCCGCGCGTGATCGCGGCATATCTGGGGGCGGAGGCAAAGTAATGCTCAAGCTCCAGAGTGTGATGACCTATTACGGTCGGATCCTCGCCCTGCGGGGGATCTCGCTGCACGTAGACAAGGGCGAGGCTGTGGCGATCGTTGGCCCCAACGGCGCAGGCAAGACCACGGCTCTCAACACGGTCGCGGGCGTGATCTCGTCGCGATCAGGCAAGATCATCTTCGACGGTGAGGATGTGACGGGCAAGCCGACAGAGCGTCTTGTCGAGATGGGCTTGGTTCAGGTACCCGAGGGCCGGCAGCTCTTTGCGCAGATGACTGTCTACGAGAACCTGGTTCTTGGAGCGTATCGGCGAAGTCGTGCCGCCAAGAAGGCCGAGATGACCAACGATCTTGAGCGTGTTTACCATATCTTCCCGATTCTCAAGGAGCGCACGGGGCAAATGGCCGGAACTCTCTCGGGCGGGGAGCAGCAAATGCTTGCGATAGGCCGCGCTCTGATGAGTCACCCTAAGATGCTGCTGCTGGACGAGCCATCTATGGGACTAGCACCGTTGGTCGTCAAAGAGATATTCAAGGTCATCGGTGAACTCCGCAAGGAGGGGACCACGGTCCTGGTTGTTGAACAGAACGCCAAGGCGGCCCTCAGCGTCGCCAAGAGGGCCTATGTCATGGAGACCGGCCGCGTCGTCATGGAAGGCCCTGCTTCTGAGCTATCCAAGAACCCGGAGATCCAGCGAGCGTACCTTGGCAAAGGTTACCGGCAGATCATGGAGTAGGCTTGTTGTAGTCGGGTTCTCCGAACCCCATGGGCTCAGGCGTCGGAGACGCCGTCTACAAAGGGTGGATGCTGTAGTCGGGTTCTCCGAACCCCATGGGCTCAGGCGTCGGAGACGCCGTCTACGAAGGGTGGATGCTGTAGTCGGGTTCTCCGAACCCCTGTGTCAAGGCGTCGGAGACGCCGTCTACAAAGTGCGAATCGGAGGTGGAACGTGCCTATCTGGAACAGAAAGATCGAATGCATGACTCGCTCTGAGATGGATCAGCTTCAGCTTGAGAGGCTGCAGGCGACGGTCAACAGGGCCTACAGGGACGTCCCCTTCTACCACCGCAAGTTTGACCAGCTCAATGTGGCGCCGGAAGATGTGCAGTCGCTCGAGGACGTCGTGAAGCTGCCGTTCACTACGAAAGATGACCTTCGCGACGGCTATCCCTACCAGATGTTCGCAGTGCCGCTGCGAGAGATTGTCCGAATTCACTCATCGTCGGGTGCTGCAGCCAAGCCCATCGTTGTCGGCTATACAAAGAACGACCTCAAGCATTGGTCGGAGCAGGTCGCCAGGGTGATGAGCGCAGCCGGCGTCACGAAGGACGACGTGGTCCAGATAGCATTCGACTATGGCCTGTTCACCGGGGGGTTCGGGATGCATTATGGCGCGGAGCGGCTTGGGGCGTCTGTCATACCTGTTTCCCTCGGTAACACAGAGCGGCAGGTGCAGATTATGCAGGATTTCCGCTCGACCGCCCTTGTCAGTACCCCTAGTTATGCCCTCTATTTGATCGAGGTGATGAACCGAATGGGTGTCTCACCAGCCGGACTATGTTTGAGGGTGGGGCTCTTCGGCGGGGAGCCCACCAGCGAATCGACGCGCTCAGAGATCGAGTCCAAGTTGGGCATTGTCGCGACGGACAACTATGGGGTAAGTGCTGTGATGGGTCCTGGTATTGCCGGCGAGTGCGAGCTTAAGGATGGGCTTCACATCAACGAAGACCACTTCTTCTGTGAGGTCATCGACCCGGATACATTACAGGTTCTGCCTGAGGGCGAAGAGGGCGAACTGGTTATTACGACGCTCACCAAAGAGGGCTTGCCGATGGTCCGCTATCGCACCCGCGACGTGACCCGCATCACGCGCGTACCCTGCAAGTGCGGCCGCACAGGCGCGCGCATGTCGTCGGTCCGCAAGCGCACTGACGACATGATCATCATCAAGGGCGTCAACGTGTATCCCTCCGAGATCGAGTCAGTTCTCTACGAGATTGAGCACGTGGAGCCCCGCTACCAACTGGTGATCGATCGAGAAGGCGGGCAGGACTACCTTACCCTCCGCGTGGAGCTATCCTCTCACCTGATTACAGACCAGATGCAGAAGCTGGTGGAGATGGAGGATACGATCAAGCGGCGGGTCCACGCGGTGATAGGATTGACCCCAAGGGTGAAGCTCGTTGAGACCCAATCCCTCGAGGGCCTGGATCCTCGCGATCGCATTGTTGATAATAGAGAAAGCTGAAGGTAATCTAACCTGAGGCGTCTAATATGTGCTTGGCCGGTGACGGCTTCTTAATCCAGGGCGAGATAGTGATGTGTCTGCCCTGAGTTTGCTAGGAGGAAAGGAACTTGAGGAGGTTTTGTGCTTCTATCCTGTTTGCGGCTCTACTGATGAGCTTGTTGGCGTGTATCTGCGTGGCGCAGACTACGCCGAGCGTCGAACTGCACGGCTATATGCAGAACCGGTTCTATGCGCCGCCGAGCGCTAGTTCCCGATTCGTGACCGAGCGCGTTTCGCTTTCAGCTGTTGGCCGGCTCAATGCCGACGTCAATGCATACGCGGAGATCTACTTCCATCCTTGGATCACCGATTCGGTCTTGCCGGCACAGCAGTTCCGAACGTATCTTGAGAGTGCCTATGTCGATATGCCACTAGGTCCGGGACGGGTAAGGGTAGGTAAAGGCCGCCAGTTGAACTTCGGCTTGACTCCTTCCTATCCAAACAGGAAGACAACGCAGTACGGCATTATCGCTGAGACTTTCACCCAGGACCGCATCGTTGGAGCACAGTGGTCTATGAAGAAGGGCACACTGGATGGCGGCCTTTCCGTCTTCACCGATCAGAACTTGAGCACTCGCGGCGAGGGTGACTTCGCAGGCGCGATTGCGAATGTTGACACGGTTCCGCATCTTGTCGATAAGGATATCCCTGGGTCGATCAGCGGCGAGTTGGCCGTGAGTGGTCGGTTTGGATTCACCACCCCGCGGTGGCAGGGCCACGTTTCGGCTATGACCGGCCAGTATAGCGCCACCCAGCTCGGAACGATCAATACTGCGTTCGCGACGCCGACCAACACCAACACGGACCACAGCAAGTTTGGTGTGGACACGATCTACAGTGCCGGCAACTTCGTGGCTCAGGGCGAGTGGTACACAGGGAACTTCAGTTTCCTGGGTATTACCGGATACCAGGTCCTCGTGGGCTATCAGCCTAAGGACAAGGATCGTTGGTACGTCCGATGGTCGGCCCTGAACAACGACGTGGCGCCAATCGCTGGCACCCCGACCACCTATAACACGCAGCAGCTTACCTTCGCCTATGTTCATCCAATCTCCAAGGGTATTTGGGTTGAGATGAACTACGAGCGCAACATGGAAAGCGTTCCGACCGGCGGAACAAGCATTGACAACGACCTGTTCTTTGTGGAGCTCTTCACGGGCTTCTAGTAAGCAGATTGTTGGAATAGACAAAGCGGCCCGTGAGCAGTTGCGGGCCGCTTTTCTTGCGGCTGGACTATGTGATAGAATGACTCGATTAGGTGCAGGCATCTATGGCTGATCTCGATACCTATCTTCCGGAAGCTTTGGTTGGTTCGGTTAAGCTGCGGCAGCCCAACGCGGATGATGTTGAGCTAATCCTGGGCTACTTCGACACCCTCGGCGATCTCTCGAGGCGCTTCTTCGCGCCTCACCCGTTTGATCGTGAGAACGCGGAGAAGATCTGCCGTGACGAGAGCGAGTGCTGGTACCGCGTTGTTGCCGAGCTTGATGATCGGATTGTTGGCTATGCCTGGTTTGCGCCGTTCCAGGAAGAACCATATCCGGTGGTTGGCATCGCGATATCGGACGATTTTCACGGCAGGCGGCTTGGCGGCGCACTTATGGATGTGTTGACTGCCGAGGCCCGGGCGCGTAAGCTGGCTGGCCTGCGCCTGACCGTCTTCAAGGACAATGATAGAGGCATCAGGCTCTATCGGTCCAGGGGATATGTGATTGTTGGAGATCGAAACCAACACCACGTGATGGATCTCAACCTGACTGCCTGAAAGAGTGGATGGGGAGCAAAGGGAACTTAATGAGAGCTGTTGTTGGAGTTAGAGAGCGAGAGTTGAGCTGGCCCAAGGCGATAGCGGCCACGTTGGCCGGCGCTGCGTTAACGGGTGTCTGTGCGCAGATGGGCTTCTACCTGCCCGGGAATTACGCAGTTCCTGTGACCATGCAGGTGTTTGCCGTAGTGCTGTGTGGAATGCTGCTTGGCCCGAGGCTCGCTGTGCTTGCGCAGTTGGAGTATCTTGCGATGGGCGCGGCAGGGCTCCCTGTATTCTCCTGTTTCCGCGGTGGCTGGCTGATGCTTGCGGGACCTACCGGCGGGTACATAGTCGGCTTCGTGGCGATGGCGTTTGTGACAGGCACGCTGGCAGGCCAAGCGCGCAACTCGCTTCACGTTACCTACTCGCGCACTCGGATCATCGATATGCTCATCGTCGCGGGGTTGGCAGGCGTGGTAACGCTATATGTCTTCGGGACTGCCTGGCTCGCGATCTGGCTCAAGGATGCTTCCCAGCTAGCCTGGCTTTTGGGAGCGGTCCCCTTTGTCCTGTTTGATATAGCCAAGGTCGCCGCCGCCGCGCTCATCGCGTCGAGGCGCAGATAGCTTATTCGCTGCTGCTGGAGCCTCTAGCGTCTTGCATCGGCCCCGGTCCAACTAGCAGTCCACGCGCTTGGTGAAGTGCTCTCGATCACCAGTGCGTCGCCCTCTCTGCGCGACCTGAACGGGTACATATTCTCATCCATGAGATAGCGTTCGCCAAGCATGCCAAGCTCAACAAGCTGTTCGAGCGATTCCGGCACCTCCCCGGTCACGAGACGATGGGCATAGACAGCGCTGCCGATTCCTGACCTAATGTAGCCCCTTTCGTTCTCGCCCTTGACCTCGCGAACGGCTGGCGGCGGCAGCTTGAGCAATCCGAGCATTTCGACTCCGAGTCCGCCCGGTGCAACGCACTTGAGGGTAAGGGTGTGGTATCCCGAGGCAAGCTCGTGGACACCCAGGTTCACGTCTGTCGCTCCACCCGACGCGCTTTGGAACAGTGCTGCCTGACCAGACTCAAATCCCTCAGTGGCTCCGACTCCGAACCTAACCGCCTCGCGCAGCACCTGGCCGTCCAGGATCACGTCGTAGGCCCCGTAGCCTGGCGCTTGGAACGCAGCAAGTCTCACCGCGAAGCGGCCTGACTCATCGGTGCGGAATGGCACACTGATACTTGCGTCTTTGCTCTCGTTTGGCCAGGTGATCATCGGCCGCGCGCCAAAGAGGCCGGTGGTATCGATCCCCGGCTTGGCATCACCGGTTGCCTGGATCTGCCTGAAAGAGTGCACGAGGTGGATGTTGTGCCACGGCACGCGCCTCTCGTGCCAGGGCGGCAGATGCCCCATCAGGTTCTTTGGCTCCCCGACGTGATACCAGAACGCCACGCTCGACAGGAAATCCGGCCGCTCCATATACCAGGCGTCGTATGGCGGATCAGCGTTACCTTTGTGCTCGATCTCCACCTTTAGGGACTTGGTGAAGCTGACGGAATCCGGTATATGCCACCTGTAGCACACGCCCCAATCGCCGGCAGCCCAACCTGTCCACCAGGATTGGCCGAACCAGTTGCTCGTGCGCGGCCTGAACCCCCAGGCGTCGTTGAAGTAATCCTCGGAGCCCGTTCCCTGTATGCTGGGGACTTCCTCCCCGTCGATGTAGAAGTAGTCGTCGCCTTCGCCCCACCAGCCGTCCTGGGCCATCGTGACGCTCATCACCGTGCCGACGTAGCGTCCCGCGCCCTCGATGTTGGCGATCTGGTAATCGCGCCCCATCACTGCCGGATATTCCTGCCGATAGCGGGCGTGGAAGTAAGGAGTGTCAGCCGGAAGTGGCTCGGGCAGCTCAACATAGTCAACCTGCCAGTAGAGGCCGGTCCCGCGATCTGGGTTGTCGTTCGTGATCACAATGCGCGCGCTCTTGTTGAACGGCATCCTCCAGTAGCAGGAGAGCGCACCCGTCTCCGAAACCTGCACGGGAATGCTCTCAACAGTCGTAGGTCTCTGTCCGCAGGCAAAGAAGTCTCCGACGGGCACTTCGACCCCGGGCTCCTCGCGGTCGTCCCAGTATATGCGCATGCTCAGCGCGTTCAGCTCGCCAACGCCCCCCGCATGGCTGGTGAACCAGATATGGTTGATGTATCCCGGTCCCTTGAGAATCGGCAGCGTGAACTCCTCACCCGGAGCAAGTCTGGTCAGGTCGATATTACCGTTGTTCCAGTTTGGTTGTTCATTGCTCGATATACGGCGGTTTCTGCCGTAGGGTGGGGCGACGATGGCGCCTAGCATATCCTGGGGTTGGAGCATGGATTCCTCCTGTGATGGGTTCGCGTTTCTATTCTAGGTCGATCGCCTGCTCCGGTCAATGATCGCTGCAGCGGCTCACATTCATAATGGGGGACTTCGCCTAACAACGACGAATTCTCTTGACACGGTCGTCTGCTGCCTGGTAGACTGTCTTCGTTACAAGCGAATATCCATTGGCGAGCAAGGCGCCCCGCACTTCGGGGCTTAATTGGGAAGACGGTGAAAGACCGTCACGGGCCCGCCGCTGTAACCGGGAACGATCCGGCTGATTCCACTGTCTCGATCAATTCGAGATGGGAAGGAGCCGGGGTAGAGCGATCCGGAAGTCAGAAGACCTGCCTTGCCGCTTTCTTATGCTGAGCATCTTCGGAGGCAAAGATGTCGGTCGCAGACAGCGCGCATTGCGCAAGTCGGGCTCCCGGCCATACAATCTTCCGAAATGGGCCGCGAGCCCGTTTCGCGTTTTCAGGCACACGTTGTTTCGGCGACGCCCCGTCCCGAAACAGCTGCTTCCTAACACGCAACACCCGTGCCTTCACCCTCATCGAGCTGCTGGTCGTCATCGCCATCATCGCCATCCTGGCCGCGATCCTGTTCCCCGTCTTTGCCAGCTCCAAGCAGTCCGCCAGCAAGGTCCGCTGCGCGTCCAATCTGAAGCAGATAGCATCAGCATGGCAGCTCTACGCAGACGACAACGCAGGCCGCGCCTGTCCATCATACATCTACCGAGACGGCGTGATGCACTCCTGGGACTTCACCATCCTGCCGGGTTCACCGCCGCGCTTCAAGCTCGGGCTGCTTGGCCGCTATACCAGGAGTGGGGAGATCAACGCCTGTCCCACGTTCAAGGTCGAAGGCGCCGACCGCCCATACACTGGCTACGCCTACAACGCTACCTACATCGGAGGCGACGACTACTACGGCATACCGCCCTGCGTGCTTGGCAGCATCAGCCGGCCGGCGCGCAAAGTCGTCTTCGCCGATGCCGCCTACGACAACGGAAGAGCGGCACACAACTACCTGCGCGCTCCGAGCGATCCCCTCTTTGCCTGTGGCAAACTCCACTTCCGGCACGGCGGTCAGGCAAACGTAGCCTACGCCGACGGACACGTCTCGGCAACCGCCAGGAAGTACCGCTGCGATCCCAACGAGCCGGAATGCGCAGCTCTCTCTGACGACGATTCGGCATATCAACTGGAGTAAAGTAGAAAGTGGAAAGCGGAAAGTGGAAAGCACGAATAGCAGGCATCGCCGCTGCGCTTATGCTCATTGCTGCTAGCGCCGGCGGCTGGTGCGATGATCGCTTTGCCTCGCGCTGGGTGAGCTACGAGAACCTGGGCCCGACGATCTACGGCACGCCCGAGGCGGTTCTCGGCGCACCCACGACCTGGATGGCGGAGCCCGGCGGTCCTGGTGTCTCCCCAGGCACCTACGCCTGTTCTATGGTGTATCCCGCTTGGAACACGGCCCTTGATGGGTCGAGCGTGGTGACGACCATAGGCAGCTACCTCACGCCCGGTTGGATCATAGTCGAGTTCGACAAGCCGATCCAGAACGATCCCCGCAACTGGCACGGGATGGACTTCATCGTCTTCGGCAACGCGGGGTTTGTCTCCACTGGCTACGTCAACTATTACACGAGTATGGAGACCTATCGCGTGCACAGCACCGCGTCCGTGATCGCGGAGACATCCAGGGTGACTGTGGCCGTGAGCCCGGACAACGTGACTTGGTACGAGTACCCCGCACCAAGAGCGGACTACTACTGGCCAGGAAATGCCTTTGCCTGGGATCGCGATGCTCACGTCTGGGGCGAGGCTCTTGATTCAACAAAGCCGGTTGATCCCGCGCTGACTCCGGCTGAGGTTGCCGGGCTGACCGTTGCTGACGCCATTGATCGCTACAAGGGCTCGGCCGGCGGCACCGCATTTGACCTTGCCGAGAGCGGCTTCACATATATCAAGTATCTCAAGTTCACGAGCAATAGCGGGGAGGTGGACGCCATCGCGAGGGTGAGCCATCCACTCACTATAGCAGAAGCGAAAACGATGCCGGACGGCACGCCCGTCTCTCTAGGGGTTAACACCGTGACAGCGGGCAATGACGTCAATGCCGACCCGGTTTTCACCGACTGCTTCTACATCGCGTCCGCAGACCGCGCGAGCGGCATCAGAGTCACGGGCAGGACGGCGGCAACCGGTGCCAAGGTCATGCTCTCCGGCGTGATGTCAACCAGTGCGGGCGAGCGGACCATCAAAGCAACCTGGGTTCAGGCACAGTAGAACCAATCATACAGTAACACGGAGAAGAAGAATGAGGAAACTGGCAATCTGCACTACACTAGCCGTTGCATTCGCGGCGATAGCTTCGGCGAGCGCGGCACTGACTTTCGATGAGATCAAGATCGAGACCTGGGTTGGCTCCGGCGCGAACAGGTCGGTATTCGTCGTGGACTTCGGGCCCGAGTCTTTCGCTTTCGGCTACAACTTCGACGGCGCAAAGACCGGCATGGACATGCTGAACAGCATCGCCGCAAACAGCAGTCTGACATTCGGCGATGATACTCAGTTCGGCGGGCATATCATCAACAGCATTGGATATGGTGGCTATCTGCTGTCATACAACAGCGCGGTTTGGGATCCCACCAGCCATTACTGGGAGTACTGGACCAGCTCCGACGGCACGGAGTGGACATCCTCCTGGGTCGGTCTGCACGATCGCGCGCTGACAGACGGTGCGTGGGACGGCTGGACATTCTCGCCACCGTGGGACCCCAACGTGGCCAGCACTCCACCCAGCGTTCCAGTCCCCGAGCAGCCATCAGTGATACTGGCTCTCTTTTCCCTAATCGGTCTTGCGGGGTCAACCAAACTCCTCCGCCGCAAGTAACCGATCTGTTGCGGGGCCGGCCGTCATCCGGCCCCGCAACCACACCAGCAGTCTCGAACCCTTGCCCTCATTCTAGGATGACAGCTTGGCAATCCTCGCTCTTACATCCTGAGCAAACCGGGTGATAAACCCCGTGGCATAGTCTAGCGGATCGAGCGAGAGATCCTGCACGAGTGGCGTCAGGTCCATCGCGAAGTTCAGGCCGGTGGACGCATCAGTCCCGTGTGAAGCGTGATACGTAGCGTGTGCGCGCCTGCGTCCCATCGTCGCCAGGTCGTAGCGTTTCCCTCCGCATATCTGCGAATCGAACACCCCCAGCAGCGCCGCCGCCAGGCTTTCGTGTGCCGAGACGTCCAACACCTGCTTATCATCGTCGTGCAGCCAGTCAAGATCGCGCCAGACCTCGCATCCGAGCACCTTCTTTGGTCTTGCTTCATTAGGGAGCTGCCTGATCGCCGCGATCAGCCTCAGCGTCACGGCCACATGGGTGTCGTGCTTGTCCGCGAGGTTGTGCGTGTAGACCACATCAGGCCGCGCCTCCAGCAGCAGCGCCTTGAGATCGCCCATAACGTCTGGGTTGGCCGCATCTTTGACGGCGGAACTAGGGTAATCAAGCAGCGCCTGTGCGCAGTAGTCTCCCACCACGGCTGCCTTCTTCTGCTCAGCGCGGCGAACGATCATCATCTCTTCGTCAGTATACTTGGCGTAAAGCCCGTCTCTCGGGCTCCCGCTGCCGTTGGTGACCACGACCCCGGCGAAGCCTCTGTCGGACTTCCCAAAGCACTCCAGCACGCCGTGATAGGCCATGATCTCGATATCATCCTGATGCGCGGACACGCCCATATGAGTGCACGCCTCCAGCCCTCGCGCGCCATCAGGCACAAACAGCTCAGAAGTAGATAAGTGGAAATGCATGATCTCTCCTTAGTAAGCAGTAGACAGCAAACAGTGAACAGGCTTCAAACTCGCCCCTACTGTCCACTGTCTACTGTTTACTGTCCACTACAGGCAGGCTCGCCGCCGCGACCGCCTGCCCAATTCTTCTGCTCGACTCGTCCGGTAGATGAAGTTGAACGCGTTCGGCAAGTTCCGGGAACTCCGCCTTGAGTACGGCACTAGCGCCGTCGAGGAGCATCGTCCCGCCATCGCCGGACGTAACGCGCCCGAGCACCAGAACGTGCCGCAGCTCATAGAATGTCGCGTAATGCGCAATGCCGTACCCTACGTAGGCCCCGATAGTCTCCCATATCTTTCGCGCGCGCTCGTCTCCAGCTTGCAGCAGATCCTGGACGGACTTGAGTCTCTCTGCGAGCCCAAGCGACTGATCGATATCAACCCCAGCTTTCGGCGCGAGCCTGAATACAGCCTGCTGTGAGAAGTACTGCACTCCACAGCCAACGTCTCCCGACCACTCATCAACAGCCGCGCTCGGGCCATAGTCGACAGGGCAGAAAGCCAATTCGTTGAGCCAGGTCGTGATCTCACCAGACGGCGTCACATATCCGCCTGCCTCGCTCGATCCAAGTGCGATACCCAGTACGGCTCCATCGTTGAGTGACATCGCGCCGGCGAGTGCGGTCACCTCGCCATCGTTCACAACGTCAAATGGCACTCCGCCCCAGGCCGCCTTGAGATCATAGAAAAGGTTCGCAGTCTTTGTCTCGAAGAGATGCTTCGAGATGCCACGATAGAGGGAAGCCACCCTCGGGCGATTGTCGATGTATATACCCGCTGCGCTTCCGCCGATCGCGTCCACGCGGGGCAGGTGGGCTGCTGCGGACTTCAGCGCCGCGTTGATCTCGCTGAAGTGATATGCAGGGTCATCTGCGTTGCGAGGATCCCAGTTGACCTCTTCGGTGTAGACCGCCTCGCCATCTATAACAGCGGAGACCTTCCGGTCGCTTGCTCCCAGGTCAAATCCGATCCTGCACCCGTCCAAGTGCCCGCCAAGCGGCGCGGTTCCCTCGTGCGCTTCGGGAACACTCGCCGGGTCAGTCACCTCGACAGTGAAAGGCTTCTGGTAGACTCCGGCCATCAGATTGGCATCGAACGCGCGAGCCCCGTCGGGTGAATAGGTTCTTCTGATGTGCTCACCGATCGATTTTGGCCCGCCGACGATAATCCGCCATCCGCCGCTGCGCCACAGCAGGAACTTCACGAGACGCTCCGCATAGGTTGCGTTGAGCTCATCTTGTCCGGCGCCTTCCGCGAAGCATCGGGTACGATGCACGCTCACTTGCCCGCCGCCGCGCTCAAGGGCGATCACCAGATCGCTCCCGCACCCTGAATCGTCAATCGCCTTCAAATAGGCCCTGTTGGCCAAGGCTGCTGGGCAGAAGTCAGGATGAAGCGGTGGCGTGACCAGTGGCCGCGCCATGCTTGTCAGTTCGTTCGTCAATTTGTCTGTAACCCCTCTTGCGATATTGGCGCCCCGCGGGAGGATCCGCACGGCTGCCTCTGCAATGATAGGAGCCCACGCCTGCCCGTGTCAAGGCATCCAGCCGTATCCAAGCCCAGGTGCGACAGGACTGCCGGAGAGGAGTATGCGCAAGATATCACGAATACACAACCACACGCTCAAGGAAGTGACAGGCTTATGGTCCGCTTATCCATATGTGCTCTTCTACTCGCCGCAGTAATGGCTGCGCCTGCTTGTGCCGCTGAAAGGCCGGTGATCCACCAGCTCTTCATCAAGGAGCAGATCGATCCCGTGACCGCCGACTACATCGTCGAGGGCATCGCTCGTGCTGAGAAAGATGCCCAGGCTGTCTTGATCACTATGGACACTCCCGGCGGTCTGCTTACCTCCACTGACAGAATCGTCCAGTCCATGCTCTCCGCGAAAGTCCCGGTGATTGTCTATGTTTCTCCCGCCGGGGCAAGCGCCGCGTCTGCCGGAGCCATCATCACGTTCGCCTCTCACAAGGCGGCGATGTCGCCCGGCAGCAACATCGGATCGGCCACGCCTGTCTCCATCGGTTCTTCCGGGAAAGCGGAGAAGATGGACGACGACATGCGCAACAAAGTGGTCAACCACCTTGCGGCAAAGGCCAAGTCTATCGCTGAGGAGCGCGGCCGCAACGTCGAATGGGCCCAACTGGCGGTCACCAAAGCCGCCAATATCAGCGCCAAAGACGCCCTCAAGAGAAACGTGATCGACTACGTTGCCACAAGCATCCCGGACCTCATGAAGCAGCTCGATGGCGCCAAAGTCAAACTGCCGGGCAATAAGACAGTGACCTTGCACACCGAGGGAGCCCCCATCGAGGAGTTTCCCATGGGCTCGTGGGACACTTTTCTGCACTACCTGAGCAATCCGATGGTCGTGGTGTTCCTGACACTTGCCGCGATGTACGGGATCATCTATGAACTCGCCAACCCCGGCTCGATCTTCCCTGGTGTGATCGGATCGATCTCCATCATCCTGTTGCTCTATTCCTACAGCGTCATCCCGGTCAACGCGGCTGGATTTGCGTTCATCGGGCTGGCTATTGCGCTGTTTCTGATAGACCTTTTCACCCCCACGCACGGGGTGTTGACTGTGGGTGGATCTATCAGCATGTTCTTTGGGCTCATGATGCTTTTCAGAGCCTCGGAGGGGTTCATGGTACCTATCTCAATGCTCGTGTTCGTTAGCCTCCTGACGGCTGGCTTCTTTGCGTTCGTGGTCGGGCTTGGGGTCAGGGCGATGAAGAAACCTTATGTGTCAGGCAGGGAAGGTGTCGTGGGTCACATCGGCGAAGCTAGAACCGAACTGAACCCAACAGGCAAGGTCTTTGTTGATGGCGCTCTGTGGACGGCCACCAGCGCCGAAGGTGAAATCGCCAAAGGGGAGCAGGTCGAAGTCACGGAGATGATCGGCCTCAAACTGAAGGTTCGGAGGATAGTGAGCGGCGCAGAGACGCAGAGACACTAGACTACGCCTGCTGCACCGTGTAACCTATCGACTCCACACCCGGGGAGTGTTTCTTGAAGCTCAACGTTCTGCTACAGTAACCTGAAAGGATTGTATTATGGGTCAACTTGCAGGCGCACTAGCTGTCGTAATCGTCTTTGCCCTGATCGTGATAGTGAACGCGATCAGAATCGTTCGGGAATGGGAGCGTGGCGTACTCCTCCGGTTCGGTCGATTCGATCACGTCAAGATGCCGGGTATCAGGTTCGTGTGGCCGGTGATCGATAAGCTGATCATCATCGACACCCGTGTGGTGACGATGGACGTGCCGAAGCAGGAGATCATCACCCGGGACAACGTATCCGTGATGGTCGATGCTGTCGTGTTCTTCCAGGTCCTGAACGCCGAGAACGCCATCACCAAGGTCGAGAATTGGGTCAAAGCCACTTCTCTGCAGGCACAGACGACTCTAAGGAGCGTGATCGGGCAAGCCGAACTCGACGAACTGCTCTCAGAGCGCGACAAGATCAACGCCAAGCTGCAGGGGATCATCGACGAGATGACCGAGCCCTGGGGGATCAAAGTCTCGGCTGTCGAAGTCCGCGATGTGACCTTGCCGGAGACCATGAAGCGCGCTATGGCCAACCAGGCAGAGACCGAGCGCGAACGCCGCGCGAAGATCATCAACGCCGAGGGCGAAGCCCAGGCCGCGCAGAAGCTCGCGGAGGCTGCGAATATCATTAGTACCAACCCGCAGGCCCTGCAGCTTCGCTACCTGCAGACCCTTCGCGAGATCGGCACCGAGCACAACACCACGATAGTCTTCCCCATGCCCATAGACATAGTCGAATCACTTGGCAAAGTGCTGGAAGGCCTCAAGCCGAAGACGTAGTGCCCTCGTAATTGCACGACCACAAGTCCGTTCTGAGGCCCGAGTTGATCTCGGGCCTCTCCATCGTACCCTGCAACCTCGCACTCAACCTGGTGGACCTCAGCATGAGCAAGCTCATCAATATGATAGCAGCTTGAACAGCACTCGTCGTCGACAACACGTATGTTCACCTATTGTTCAGAATGCGGGAGGAAAACCCGAGGCCCGGGTATAAAGCCATATCGTCTAGTAACCTACCTCACTGTTCAGGCTTTCATCTTGGCTCGACTGGGGTAGAAGGACCTACGCCATGGTTGTACACAAGCGAGCAGATGAGCTTCAAAAAGCGCCCACTGGCATCCGGGGGCTGGATGAGATTACCTACGGGGGCCTGCCGAAAGGTCGTCCAACGTTACTGGCCGGCAGCGCGGGCTCCGGCAAGACTCTGCTGGCAATGGAGTTTCTTGTCAGGGGAGCCACACAGTACGATGAACCCGGAGTCTATGTGTCGTTTGAGGAAACCGGCGGCGAGCTTGCGACCAACTTCGCTACACGCGGGTTCGATCTGACTGAGCTCGAGGAGCAAGGCAAGATCGCTATCGATTACGTCTACATCGAGCGCAGCGAAATCGAGGAAACGGGCGAATATGACCTTGAGGGTCTCTTCATCAGGTTGGCGCACGAAGTGGACAAGATCGGCGCCAAACGGGTCGTCCTGGACACCATAGAAGTGCTCTCTGCCGGGTTGTCCAACCAAGGTATCCTGCGCGCTGAGCTGCGCAGGCTTTTCAGATGGCTGAAGGAACGTAATCTGACAACCATAGTGACCGGGGAGCGCACTGAGAACGCGCTTACCCGCTATGGCCTCGAGGAATATGTTGCCGACTGCGTTATTCTGCTCGACCACAGAATATCTGAGCAAGTATCAACGCGACGGCTCCGTATCGTGAAGTACCGCGGCTCCGCGCATGGCAGCAACGAGTACCCCTTTATCATCGAACACCAAGGGATAACGGTCCTCCCCATCACCTCGATCAAGCTCGACTATCCGAGTTCGACCGAGCGCGTGTCCTCCGGCGTGGAAGGTTTGGATGGGATGCTCAACGGAGCTGGCTACTATCGTGGAACGAGTATCCTTGTGTCGGGTACTGCCGGTACCGGCAAGAGCACCCTGGCAGCCAGGTTTGTCGATGCGGCTTCGCGCCGAGGCGAGAGGTGCCTGTACTTCGCCTTCGAGGAAGCAGAGTCGCAGATAATCCGGAACATGCAGTCGGTGGGGATGAATCTCCGGCAGTGGGTGGATGCCGGGCTTCTCACATTCAGTGCACAGCGCCCGACCCAGTACGGGCTAGAGACTCATCTTGCCGCAATGACGAAACGGGTGGACGAAATCAAGCCCTCCATTGTCGTCGTGGACCCGATCTCCAACCTCACCCTGGTCGGGAGTCAAGCCGAAGTCAAAGCAATGCTGACTCGCCTGATCGACTTTCTGAAGGCCCACGGAATAACTGCGATGTTCACTTCCCTTACTGGAGGTGAGCACTACGAGGACTCAAGAGAGATTGGCATATCCACGCTTATGGATACCTGGATCTCCGTCCGCAATATCGAATCCAACGGGGAGCGTAACCGCGGGATCTACGTGCTGAAGTCGCGAGGAATGTCGCACTCGAACCAGGTCCGCGAATTCCTGCTGTCGGACAAAGGCCTTGCGATCCGCGACGTCTACATCGGCCCTGGGGGGATTCTTGCCGGAACTGCACGTGAGATCCACGAGGCACGAGAACTGATTGAGGCACAGGCCAGGGAGCAGGAGGTCGGGGCAAAGCGCAAGGAGCTGGATCGAAAGGCTGATGCGCTGGAGGCCAAAGTGGCTGCTATGCGCGCGGAGCTGGAATCAGAGCGGTTGGCTCTTGAGAAATTCGTCAACCAACAACAGCTGCGTGACGCAAGCATTCACCAGGAGCGTCTCAGATTGGAGAAAAACCGCGAGGGTAGTGGTCAATCAGACGCGGGAGGGGAAGAATGACGACAGCAGTGCAATCCCTCGCGGAGGCGACGATGACGGATGAGCATAAGAGATGGAGGCTCAGGCTTTACGTTGCAGGCCAGACACCCAAGAGCGTGACGGCCTTTGCCAATCTGAAGAGGATATGCGAACAGCACCTGGGTGGCAGTTACTCGATCGAGGTTGTGGACTTGATGGAGAATCCTCAGCTTGCCAAGGGCGATCAGATATTTGCTGTCCCCACTTTGGTTCGTCAGTTGCCGCCTCCCGTGAAGAAGATCATTGGAGACCTCTCCAATACAGAACGTGTACTGGTCGGCCTTGATCTGCAGGACTTGGATGAGGATGCTGAGGCGGACGCGGGCATATGACACTGACTAGAGTGACTGTGCTGACTATCCTGGGAGGCAGTTGTGCCTGACGACGTGCAACACAACGAGGGTGAGGAAAGACTCGAGGAAGCCCTTGCCGCATCTGAGGATCGCCAGTATGTCCTTCGCCTATATGTGGCCGGCGTTACCCCACGATCCCGCAAAGCAGTAACCAACATCCGCAAGATCTGCGAGGAGAAGCTCAAAGGGCGGTATGAGCTTGAGGTTGTTGACATCTATCAGCAGCCTGATCTGGCGATCCAGGAGCAGATTGTGGCCGCACCTACCCTCATCAAACAGCTCCCTCTACCGCTCAGGAGAGTGATAGGCGACATGTCAGACACCGAGCGAGTGATCGTCGGCCTCGACCTCCGCCCCAAATCGTGAATGTCGTAACAAGGATGTCCGTTGAGTAAATGCAATTGGGAGAATGACCAGGCAGAAATGGCAGAAGATTGCCACCATGACAGGCTCCACGCCGAGATCGAGGAACTCCGCGCACGCCTGCGTGAAGCTGAAGAGACCATTACCGCTATCAGAGAGGGCCAGGTCGACGCACTGGTAGTCTCCGGACCTCAGGGCGAGCAGCAGCTTTACACTCTCCAGGGGGCTGAGCACGCCTATCGTCTCTTGGTGGAAGCCATGAACGAGGGCGCGCTGGTCATAACCCCCAGCGGGGATATTGCCTACTGCAACCGCACCTTTGCCGCTATGCTGAACGTCAAACTGGAGAAGATGCTCGGGACATCCGTCTACGATTACATCGCTGCCGAGGACACGCCGGAGCTTAGACGCCTCCTCAAAACTGCCGTTGAGCATAGTTGCAGAGCAGAGATCGGGCTCAGGCCGTACGGTATTGTAGATCACGTTCCTGCCTATCTCTCTGTCGGAAAGCTGGCGCTCGATGAGGTAGACGTTCTCTCAGCGGTTGTCACGGATCTCACTCAGCAAAAACGCGCCGAGGCAGAGCTTCAGCAGTACCGTGAGCACCTCGAGGATCTGGTACAGCAGCGCACGCGAGAACTCATAGAGGCCAACCGCAAGACAGCGAATATCCTCGAGAGCATCGGTGACGGCTTCATCGCGTTCGACAAGGACTGGCGGTTCACATACGTCAACAGCATCGCAGAAGACTTCTTCGCCACGCGTGATGGTTACACTCGCGACGACCTCATTGGCAACAAGATATGGGACCTTTTTCCCACCTGGTTGGCAGCCAGATGGAGCAGGACTACCGCCGCGCCGTGGCCGAGCAGATCCCGCTGAAGATGGAGACGTACGACGAGGTCATGAACAGGTGGTATCAGGTCAGCGCCTATCCGGCTCCTGATGGCCTGTCAGTCTACTTTGAGGACATCAATGACCGGCGAGATTTTGAACGCTACAAAGATGAGCAGTTGCAGCGCGAGCGGCACATCTCCGAGGTACTTCAGAAGACCGTGATCCCCGAGGACGTGCCCACGGAAATGCCTGGCTGCAGGGTGTTCATAAAGTACCAGCCGGCCTTACGCGAGGCTGAGGTAGGCGGGGATTTCTATGACCTGTTCGAGCTGGATAACGGAAAGGTCGCGATAGTGATTGGTGACGTCGCCGGTAAGGGCTTGGCCGCCGCGGTTCGTGTCACCGCGGCCAGATATGCGATTCGCAGCTATGCCCGTCTGTTTGAAAGCCCTGCTACAGTACTATGCCAGGCCAATGATGCCCTCGAGACGCACGAGGAAGAGACTGGGATGCTGACGGCGTGCCTCACGATAGTTGATCTCTGTAGTGGCGAGCTGGTCAGCTCCAGTGCCGGACACGAACCGATCGCGGTTGTTGGTCGTGATGGGCATTGCTTTGAGCTTGAGGGTCCCGGCGTCCCGCTTGGAATCCTCAGGAACATGACATATGGTGAGAGTCGTCACGTCCTGCAGCCGGGTGACAAGCTCGTGATGATGACTGACGGCATCCCGGAGGCAAGGTCTTCTGACAAGGATATGCTCGGCAAGGAAGCGGTCATGGAATACCTGCGGGGGCACGCGCTGGAGTCGCCGTCCGAGCTTGCTGAGGGGTTGGTTCGTGTCGCTGTTGAGCATGCAGGTGGTCATCTTCAGGACGATGCGGCGCTGGTTGTCTTTGAATGGATAGGACAGCGGGCGAACTGCCAAAGCTGAGCCGCCGGAGAATCTATCTTGCCGCGACTTCGTGCGTTCCAGTGTTGTCCACGTTTATACGTCCAAGCTTCGTCTGCACCTGAACAAACAGCGTCTGATCTGATCCGAAGCGCCACTTAGGCACTGCTATCTCAAGGACATTGTTTCGGTAAGCCCACATGACGTCCGCTGGCTTGGCGCGCTTCGGCGGCCGGATCTCGACGGAGAACCTGTTGTTCTCCAGTTCACTCACGCCCCTCAGGTTGAGGAGGTAGGTCATCCTCTTTGACAATCGCCGAGAGCAGTCTACCCTTATGTATATGTAGTCATCGTCGGAGGCCAGATAGACGTCGCGAACATCTCCGCTCTTGTCCATGCTTGCCAGCACTATGTCGCCGATGGGATCGATTACAGCGGGCGCAATGCCGAGCCAATCCTCCGGCCTGCCGTCGACGATGATCATGCCGTTCGTTAGGCCTGCTATGGTTCGCACAGGCAGGTCGCCAAACAACTCATTAGAGCGGGCGAAGCTTGTGAGAAAGCTGCGCTCGACCGCCGTCTGCGATTTGTAGCTTCTGATGGCCAACCGCTTCGCGCGAGCGAGTTTCGCAGGTAGTGCCAGTGCCTGCCACTTTGTCTCGCCTTTGGCTAGTCCGTGAGGGGGAACCGGGGGCTCCTGGGGGTGGTCGCCCTTAGGTACCGGCCAATCGCCCCGATGCACCAGGTAGGTGCGCACCCTGATCTGTGACGCCCACCCCTGGTTCTCCGCTGCTAGCTGCGTGATTGCGGCAGTGACGAAGCAGTAAGCGGCGTAGTGATCCTGGTGGTTGTCCAGGGGGTGGGGGATGTAGACATCGGTTGGCTTCTCTTGAGTCAGCACCCGCTGGATGTCAGAGAGCAGGCTCTCACCGCAATAAGAGGCTTTTGGGCTATATGAGCTGGAATACGGCGAATGTGTGCAGCCTGTTGCCGGCGACCTGTAGAGCTGGGTCGGTTCCCAGTGCGAGTTCCAGAGCTGCGCGATTCCCCTGTCCGGGTAGCCGAGGAATATCACATTCCCGCTGGGGACACCTAGCTCTTGCAGGGCTGCAAGCGTCTCCTCTTGGCGGTGGTGAGCATAATCAATGCACTTCCGGTGTGTGACCCGGAGAGTCTTGTAGGTACGCGCGACGCCAAATCTGAAGCCGTCGCCATTCGTAAGCAGAACTACTCCGACCTTGGCTCCAGCTTTCTCCGCCATTGACATCATTCCGCCACATCCCAGTGTCTCGTCATCGCAATGGGGAGCAAACACAAGTATCCGCTGGGATCGAGAGGGCGGATCGGCGGACGGGAGATGACCATACTGCTGCCAATCATTGGCTACGTTGATGCGGAAGGCGTTGACCAATGCGGCTATTCCCAACGCCAGGACTGCTGCAGCAAGAGTCATCGCTGCCCGTCTTAGAGTTCTGCGGAGCCGAATGATCGCCATGTGTGCGTGGATGAAAAGAGGACAGGTGGCGGAGCGGGTGGGATTCGAACCCACGAGCGAGTTACCCCGCTACAGCATTTCCAGTGCTGCTCCTTCGGCCAACTCGGACACCGCTCCAGCTCACTGATGATACCATATCACACTCACGCGGGTCAATCTGTGGGCGACGGTGACAC
The DNA here is from genome assembly GCA_964523735.1 of uncultured bacterium. GTDB lineage: Bacteria > Armatimonadota > UBA5829 > UBA5829 > UBA5829 > CAZFYZ01. The sequence goes on from CAZFYZ010000046.1 coordinate 24,870, forward strand.
TGCCTCGCAGGTCACGCTGTACAGGCACTGCTACCTTGTGAACTGATCCCAGGGGCGGGTTGTCACAAGCCTGATCTCGATCTCAAGCTTCTAGCCGACCTCAGCTAGTGAGCCGGCCCTGGTCCCGCGTGCCGTGGCGGTCGTCGCATGATGAAGACAACGGGTACGAGCAGTATCATTATCACTCCCAGCACCCAGAAGCAGTCTATGAAAGACATCGTCATGGCTTGCCGCAGGATACGCGCGTAGGTAATGCCAAGAACCTGCTTCTGGGCCGCAAATGTGCTCTGACCCAGCGAGGTCAACTGCCTGATGGCTCTCTGAACCATGTCCTGGTAGACTGGGTTGTAGGTGGACACGTTCTCGACCAGTCTCACCTGATGGAACTGTGCCCGCTGGGCCAGCATTGTCGTAACGAAGGCTATACCCACGCTTCCTCCGAGGTTTCGCATCAGGTTGAAGAGACCCGTAGCGTTGCCCGTCTGCTCCCTGGGGGTGAAGGCGAACGTGACAGTCGCCAGAGGCACAAACAGAAACGCCAGGCCTACGCCCATTACGATTCTCGGATACACGGCCTCCCAGAAGCTGATCTGCAGGTTGTAGCGCGACATCATGAACATCGATAGCGACAGCATCGCAAGCCCGAATATGATCAGGTAACGCACGTCACGGCGCCCTACCAGAAAGCCAACAAATGGCATACAGACGAGTGTTCCTATGCCGCCAGGCGACATCGCCAGTCCGCTCTGAGTCGCTGTATAGCCTAGCAGATTTTGAAGGAAGAGCGGCAGCAGCACGAGGCTGCCGTAGAGAGCGACTCCGAGCATGAACATCAGGCCCACACCGGGGGCATAGTTGCGGAACTTGAATATCCTGAGGTCGATGATCGGGTGTTCCGTGTGCAGTTCCCAGAACACCAGTGCAACCAGACACACCACCGACAATATGCTGAGCTGTGTGATCCAGGAAGTCCCGAACCAGTCGTGCCTTTGGCCGTTGTCGAGCACTATCTGCAACGTTCCAATCCCTACAGCCAGCAGCCCGAGTCCCGTGTAGTCAACCCTCTGCACTCCACGGTCCAGGTAGGGTGGGTCCTGGACGAACATGTGGGTCATCGTCAGGGACAGAATCCCCACAGGAATGTTAATGTAGAATATCCAGCGCCAGGTGTAGTTGTCGGTAATCCAGCCGCCGAGGGTAGGGCCTATGATCGGCGCAAAGACCACACCGATGCCGAAGATCGCCATCCCCATTCCTCGTTTCCTCAGGGGGAACGACTCGAGTAGGATCGCCTGCGAGATCGGCTGCAGCGCCCCCCCTGCCAGTCCCTGAATAACCCTAAGCGTTACGAGCCATCCTAGCGATGGGGCAGATCCACACAGGAACGACGACAGCGTGAAGCCCGCGACGCAGAACATGTAGAACCGCTTGCGGCCGAAGACGCGGCTTAGCCAACCCGTGGCAGGCAACACAATGGCATTAGAGACAAGATAGGAGGTTATCACCCAGGTGGCTTCGTCGACGCCGGCGGAGAGGCTACCCGCGATGTGGGGTAGTGAGACGTTAACGATGGTGCTGTCAAGCACCTCCATGAACGTCGCCAGCATGACAGAGAGAGCGATGACGCCCGGGATGACCCCAGGGTGCCACCCCTCTTCCGGCAGACTATCAGGAGTCGTTGACATCGGCTCTAGGTCCCATCGTACGCGCAGGCTCCATCAGAGGTGTACAGTGGCGACTACATTCTGGCCAGGCCGCAGCACGACTCCGCGCGGCAGGGGCCGGTCTACAA